>PFTH01000133.1 GCA_002789465.1 Candidatus Roizmanbacteria bacterium CG_4_9_14_0_8_um_filter_34_12
GGGATTATAACCCCTCGACTAAGCTCGGGATTATAACCCCTCGACTAAGCTCGGGATTATAACCCCACCCTCGATTATACTCGGGTTCGCAATGACATTATTTTTGCTTAATGCGAAACTCGTGGAATATATGGATTTAATATTACAGTTAAGACAAAAAATACTGGGAAAGACGACAACAGTAAATCCCTCTCAATTAAAAAAAGATCTTTATCAATTCCTTGGATCAACAAAAGAAAAGCGAGTTGATACTTTGATAAAAAAAGTTATCGGTACGCAGACAAGTGAAAAAAGAAAAAAAATATTTGAGCATATTATTGATTTTTGGGAATGTTCTACGATAGAAGTGGGTTATAAAGAACCAGGTTTTAAAGGTCTTAATCTTGCCAAACGCCCTTTTCTCACTCCAACAGGGTCAAATGATAGCAGTGTATTTGCATTTGACGAACAATATCGCTGGGATACTTTTTTTCAAAACAAGGGGCTTATTTTAGCAGGAGGATTTAATTTAGCATTTGGACAAGTTATGAATCTCACAGATGTTTTTCAAGAGTTTAAACGTATTCCAAATGCATTATCTATTCCTTTTTTATCCCGTCCTCAACCTCCATTTGAGATGATGATGATAATGGATCTACTGAAAGGTGGATTTAAGCATGATGAAAAAATCAGACTGGTTGTTAATGTGATTGAGGAAGAACTGGTGACAGAATGGTTTGATTATGGGACGGGGAAACAAAATTGTCGTCAGTCTAAAGACTTGGTTGAAAAATATGGATTATTAACACGGTACGAACCTCATTCAAATCCTTTCATTGTGGGTTGTGAAGATGGAAAAGATCATAATTGGATAACTGCCACATATAGTTTTGAACATTTACCTGTTCAGTTGAACGCAATTTTATTTAGGGCAATTTCACTCCTTTTTGAGTATTACTCATCTTTAAATTGGGGGAATGATGCAATGAAAGCAGAGTTATATCATGATTACAAAAAAAAGATGTCTCGCGATTTTCAAAAAGTGTTTTGGTGCGAAACAGGAAAATGGAAAGGATTTCGAAATTATTCGCTATTACCGGAAAAAAAAGGACACATACTTTATGGAGATCTGTCTTCTGAAATTTTTCCTTTATTTTCCAACCTTGCAACAGTACCCCAAGCAGAAATTATTAAGAAAAATCTTTCAAGATATTATGAAGGTGATATTGGATTTGCAGCAACGAGCATTAAACTACGTCAAGGTGGGAGTATTCCGAAAAAACCTTCAGGTCAATGGAAATTTCAATGGGAGCATCCAAACTGCTGGCCTCCTCTAATGTTTATTGCCGTTGAAGGACTAAAAAATTATGGTTATATAAAAGAAGCTTTAACTTACCAAAAAAAATGGGTAGAGTTTGTCGAAGAAGAATTTGATAGGATTTTAGGGTTTGCCGAAAAATATCCCTATTCGAGAAATACTAAAGTGGAACCTGGCTATTATAGAGTGATGAAAGGATTCGGGTGGACTATCGGTGTGTATCTTCAGTTTATATATGATCTTTCAAAAGAAGGATTATTATTAAATTAAATCCCGCAGACTAATTTTGCCGCTCCCAATATATTGCTATGTTCAATTTTTATAAACCGTACTGTGTTTTGAGGAATTCCCAATAATACAAGATGCTCTTCAACCATTTTCTTATAATTCCATCCGGTCCAAAAGATACTTCCTTCCATCACAAAGGTTAGTTGAACTTGATTGAGGTGGTGGTAAGTTCCGGCAATTTGACAGGCAACAAGTGAAGCTGAACGTTCAAATAACCGTTGTGCAATTAATGTGTTAACACCATTTTTTCCAAGAGCAAAATCGTTTAGTTGAGAGGTTGATGACAAGGAAATATTGTCTTTGATTTGTTTAGTTATAACATTAAAATGTTTATATAAGTATTGTCCGGACACTTCTTTTTCAAACAACTGATAATTGGGGTTGTTCGATTCTTTATCAATTTGTAGACCGGTTTTTGTTTGCGGGAACCCATTAAAATTTCCTGACTCTAAATTGACAAATTCTTTTTTGTTATAAAAACCAAAATTTATTCCTGTACCAATAATTCCTCCAGCAATAAAACTATGGTCTTTATTTATTCCTGCAAGTAGGAGACAAATAGTGTCGTTAGCCAGGGTAAATAGGATATTTTCCCCCGATTTTTGTTTGACGTATTGCGATATTTCTTTACCTATTATTTTGTCTATTAGACCCTTAAAAGAGTGTTCTTTTGTTGCTTTAATAAGTACCCCGTCTAATAAATTATTTTCAAAAACAGGGCGTATTGGATAGGTAAAATTAATTGCAACATATTGAACAGAAAGATCTGTATTTTGATAAATAAAATCTAAAAATGTATTTTTACTATCAAATACTGGGACATGGGACTTTATTAATTGGAGAATATTTATATTTTTACCCTTTTTTTGTACCAGAGTTTTTTCAAATACTGAACCCCCAACGATCATTACTTGAAATATTTCGTCATTGTGAATAATGGAAGAAGGTGGGGGATTAGTTAGATAAGAAATGCTAGAACTATTTTCTTTTACCGCATTATGAAGTTCATTTAAAAATTTGTTAGTAATTAATTTAAGCTGATTATTTGAAAATAGGGGAACAGCCTGATTGATATTTTTAATCATGATATCTAAATAATGTTATTTATCACTTATTATTTTTTCAATGATTATTCGTTCAAAAAGTTTATTAAAAATTAATGGAAGTCGAGACTGTTCTTCTTTTGTAAAATTCTGCAAAACGTATGTTTCGCCAGGCACCAGACGGCGCCTGGTTTCACCATTGATCCGATTTTCTGGTGGACGGGCGTCAACACCAATTCGGATACGTAAATAATCATGGGTTTTTAGACTCGCATTAATTGAATCGATTCCATTGTGCAGCTGGGGACCAGTCCCGGTTTGGATTTTGAATTTCCCCAAAGGAATATCAAGGTCGTCATGAACTACAATTAAATCAGTAGTTAGTAGGGGGTAGTTAGTAGTTAGGAGTTTGACAGCACGGCCGGAGTGGTTCATGAAAGTCTGGGGTTTGGCGAGAAGAAGGGGAGAGTAGTTAGGAGTTAGTAGTGAGGAGTTAGGGGGAATTTCATAGATTTCTGATAACAGATATTTATTACTTTTGAATTTTATCCGCCGGTTGGCGGATTGACTTTGGACTTTTCCAATTAGATAATCCAAAAATTGAAAACCGACGTTGTGACGGTTATTTTGATATTTTTCTCCGGGATTGCCCAGACCGACGATGAGTTTCATAAGTCGTGTAACGCAAAACGTGTAACGCAAAGCGCGAAACGCGAATCGCAAAACGTGTAACATGTAACTTAAAACATTAAACCCTCTTTTTTTAAATAATCTCTAACGGTTTGTTGTAAAAAAGATTGAATTTGTTCGGGTGTGAAAGATTGTTTGGTAAAAACTGTCGGAACAATTTTAACATCCTTATAATAAGTTAGTTGTCCAAGAAATAATTTTGCATTAAACTCACCTTTAAATTTTTTCTCTGTTAATTTAATTAATTGATTCATGTTATATGTTTTTGAATTTAAAAACCAAAAAAGATCAACATAGTCACGCCAAGTGTTTCGCCTGCCAACAGTGAAAGCCTTATTAGCGGCTAAATCATCAAGATGAGAAAGATCAATCGTTTCAGTTTTTATGGCAGGATGAAGTGGTTTGTATGGATAATAAACAAAACTGATATTAACATTGGTTTTTGTTTGAAAGCTAACCATATCTTCAGACTTGAAAATAACTTTGATTTCTTTTCCAAAAACTTCGGTCAATTTGGCGGAAAAATATGTTGACAATGGACGTTGAGAAAAGCAATCAAAATCTTGTGAAAGGCGGTGATTAAGTTGAAGCATAATAGCAGTACCTCCGGCTAAAACAAAAAAACTTCGGAATTTTTTTAGCTGCTTAAATACTTGCAGCTGTTCGCTGTTTAAGCGATCCGTATATAGATGTGACATAATTAGATTCATCTAAGTTAATTTGATTAAGGTTTAATATGTAATTTTTTACGAAATTAAAAATATTAGCAGGATAATTACGGTATGGCGCGTGTAAAAATACATCAATTATTTCTGATTTGGAATAGGTGTTGAATAACCATTTGATATCTTGGAAACTTCCGTAAATAAGAAACTGATGAATGATATAGTTTTTATCTTTTTTTAAATCAATTTTTTTTAAATCACAAGACCAAAGAATCGCTTGAAAGCATTTAGGAATTATTTTTAACATGTGTATATTATACAATTGTTATTGGTTAGAAAACGAGCAAAACTAAAGAAATAATATTAAAATTGTGGTAAAATACTTACATTATGGAAGATACGGGCGGGAAAAACTTTCTTACAATCCGTTTTGATAAAAATCATTTGACCTCAATTGGACAAAAACTTTATACTCAAAGTTTAGACTTGGTACGCGAACTGGTTGCCAATGCTTATGATGCAGATGCAACGGTGGTGAAAATTTCAACCGTTGATAATCGGTTAATTGTCGAAGACGACGGGAGCGGTATGACAAGGATTGGCCTGGAACAATATTTCACCATTGGTTCAACCTTTAAAAAAGATAATCCTCAAACAAATAAATTTAAACGGATACGTATTGGGGAATTTGGAATTGGTAAATTTGCGGTTTTGGCGCTTTGTGATCGATTTGAACTTTATACAAAATCATCTGCCTATTCTGCCACTGTGGTTTTTAATCAGATTGACTTTGGGCGAAGCGAAAAATGGCAGGTACCAATCATCGAGCATGTTAAAGACTCTTCAGATTTAACAACCGCAACAAGAGTGACGCTTTATGATTTAAAAAAAACTCTTTCAGAGTTTGATTTGGAACGCTACTTAATTAATATTTTCCCGCTTCATGACAAAAATTTTTCAATTTATCTTAATGAAAAAAAATTACAACCGTATTATATTCCCGGGGAAAGATTTAATATTAATGAACTGTGTGAATTCGGAAAAATCAAAGGTGAGGTGATTTTGGCATCGATGCTTTTGAACAAAGAACAAATTGGAATTGGCATTCGAGTGAAAGGGGTGCTGATTAAACGTGATACATTTGAATTGGAGAACAGCCACAAAGTTTCAACCGGTCGGTTAAGTGGTGAGGTGTATGCGGATTTTTTGCCAATCACAACAGACAGAAGTAATTTTATTATTGATAGCAAGGAATATAAACTTTTTACTATTGTAATGCATAAGCGACTGCGAAAAGTGGTACGCCAGCTGGAAAAAAGCGCAGCGTCTTATCAAGATAAAAAAGCGGAACGGGTACTTTCAGACGTGTTGGGTTTGATTCGGCAAGCGCTTCGACGAAATCAGGAAATATTTATTACTTCAGATCTCCCGCTTTTCACTAAACAGAAAAATAAAATTTTACCGGAGGAATTAAAAAATGGCGTTATTAGTACTAATTTAAAATCGAAAAATAAAAATCAAAAGAATATTGATAATAATTCAGACAAAGGTTTAAAACAAGCGTTATGTCAGGCAGTGAAATTGTTAAAACCAAAGATGCGCCGGCGCGTGAAAACGCTGCTTCGAGATGATAGGCGGATTGTTAAATCAGTTAAAATTGGAGGAAGTGAGTTTCTAGTATCTTTTGCTCATCTGGGAATTGAGGAAAAAGAAAGTTTTGTTGAAGGAGGAATAATTTTTATCAACCGCGATCATGGTTTGTTTAAAAAATTGGAAAATAAAACCGACTTAATTTACTATCATCTAACGCGATTAGTGAGCCAGGAATTAATTAAGTTTACAGTCCCAAAAAATTTGGAGTTGGCATTTGACTGGCAGGGAAAATTAATCAAAGATGCGTTTCTGGAGTATAAAACTGCGAAGTAAATTAGCCATAATTTGGCAACCTGCCCGGTTGCCGAATTTTTGGTAGAATAATGAGGATGAAACAAAAACCGTTTGTTATTGGAATTACTGGAGGGACAGGTTCCGGGAA
>PFTH01000055.1 GCA_002789465.1 Candidatus Roizmanbacteria bacterium CG_4_9_14_0_8_um_filter_34_12
ATTTGTGCTTATTCCAATAAGAATTCTTATTCTTTCTGTATTTTCGAGAGATTTATATATGGCATAAAAGCCACTGGTGTAAAAATATCCAACCAAAACATCAAAAAAACGAGTGTTTTTAATGAGTACTTTGAATCGATCAAGAAGTGTTTTATCCTTTTCATTCGTTATAAAAGTTAGATCAGAAGTAATCATAATATGATATATTCTATCACTTTTTATCTTTTTATCCTCGCAAAATTGCTATAATTTACCTAACAATTCATTTGCCTAAACTTTGACAAAAATCAGAGCATGGCAGAAAACCCCTTGCAGAAACGAGAGCTCCTCGTTCAGTTTCCTGCAAGGGTCATATTCCGAAAGGTTTATGGGCGCAAGCCAGCTGGCGGGGAGCTTTGTTTTTTTGGGTTAAAATCTATGGCTAAAAATCTGAAAAGATATTATCAAGCTTGGGAACTTAGACAACAGGGGAAAACTTACAAGAAAATAGGAGAGATTATGGGATTTAGCAAAAGCTGGGCAGGGACAATGGTGAGCTTCATCAACTTCAAAATCAAATATCAGAAACAAAGAAGAATTAGCGGTGAGTTGAAAGAGTTAGTTAAAAAATATCCTAATATTTAATTTTTGCCATTGTCTTTTTAGCCTTCTACTGCTATAATTACTATAGGTTAATTATATTTTTTAGTAATTTATGACTGGACCAGAAGTAAGAAAACAACCTTGTCAACAAAATCGTACCGAATATGCTGGTATTGATCTACTCCCAAATCAGAGAAAACCGTTTATTGATTTTATTGAAAGTTTAGGTCTAAAACAACCAAAGAATTTTATTCCAGGGAACGAGGCAACAATTTATTTCTTAGAGAATGACACTCCTAATATTCTTCCCGGAAGATTACGATTTAGAATGTACGGTCTTCCGCCTTTTACCAACACCTTTATTATTGACTCAAATCAAGAAGGAGTATTTGAAATGAAGATAAAACCTGCTAGTAGAAATCGGGTCGAGATAAAACATAGACAGACAGCTACTGCTCAAATGGTCGATGAATTTATTAAAGATCCAAGAAGATTTCAAGATTTATTTTATAGTTCATATTCTCCTACAATCCAAGCACTTCCGGAAGATAAAATAGATCCCCAATTGTTTGAAGCGCTTCTATTAAATTTGACTGACACAGGATCGATTTTCCCATCTTTAATAATTTACAGAAACCGTCAACACTGGGTATTAGATGAAAACGACCCAGATACATTTAGAGTCACCTTAGATGATGAAATAAAATATTTTGGTTATCCGTATAAGACACCACAAAATACTATCTTTACCCCCCCCACATATTTAGGAGACGATTCTTACTTACGAGCTGAAATCAAAGTTGATAATCATAAAAACCAAATAGAATTAGTTGATACGATCCGAGAATGGCTTACTGAAAACGGCCATATTCCACCTGTCCGAAAAAAAGGTTTTCAAGTATATTTTCGTCACGAGCTCGGAGTTCCAGATAGATATGCCTTAGCTAAAGATTATTTAACAAAAGAAATCCCAGGAAGAGAAATTGAAGCGAAATTAACTCTTGAAAGTCCTGATGACAGAATAACTATTGCAGACTTAATAAAAAAAGGGGTTGAAAACGGCGATCTTCCTGATTATAGACTTCATCAAATACTTCCCCATACAAAACAGACAAGTCCAATATCTTATCGTTATGGAATTAGAGACGAAAAAGGAAATATTTTAGGAGAAGCATTTATTATTACTATGTATTCGGACGGCAGAATAGCTGGATTAAAACGAAAAACAAATTTAATTGGTCAATATGGTCAGCATGGAAATATTTTAGATAAAGAAGAAGTCAAAGAATCTATTAGATGGCCTGCGTGGACTCAATGGGCTGAAGAAGAAACGATAAAAGAACAAGCAGAGATTTTAGGAGTTAAAAAAGAACAGATGTTTTTAGGCGGAGTTACTAAAAGAGACAGAATAAGAGTAAATATCGAAAATAAAGGTAATGACAGGACTTATGTAATTAGTATTGAAGATAATTTAACTAATGATGGTCGTAATTTTCGTCAAATTGAAATTGAATATGGAGATAGACGAGGAAATCATCTATCAAAAATTGATGGAATTACTATCCCGCAAATTGTTGGAGAAATTGAAGAAATTCAGAAATTTCTCATTGACTTAATTACTACTCGAGGAGGATCACTTAAACCTGAACCAGTTTCTAAATTTGATTGGCTTACATCTCCAAAATAGTTGTCGATTTAGCTTAAAAAAAGCTTGTTCTTATGCTATAATTATCAATTATGTCCGAAAAAATTGTCAATGTTTATTGGTTCTATGAATTAAAGTATGGTAACAGTACCGTTGCTATCAAGACCGATAGCATTATCTTCTGGATAAACACTTTCTTGTTACGGAAACCAAATGAGATTCGTTTAATCAGTTTCATTTTGTTATGAATTCCTTCCATAAAACCATTGGTTGATTTGTTGTGCCAATAATTTAAAATATATTCACCCCATCTGGATAAAGTTCTACCACAAGAAATCAGTTCACCGTCATCGGTTGACTCTAAAGTTGAGATTATCAGTTTCAGTTGTTTATTTGCCTCTTCTTTTGTTTTCGATCGATACATTTCCCGGAGTCGTTCTTTGGTCACATAAAACATATGGAGTTCCGGATATTCCTTAATAATGTCAGCCAGATAATGAATTTGTTGACTGATTAAGTCTTCCTTGTTTTTGGTTAAAATATATCTTGGTATTTTCTTCTTGTGAATATCTTGAAGAATATATCTTGCTTGGTCGATTCTTTTGTTGGCGTCTTGAATAACATGAAAATGGTCAACAACAATTGACGTATTCGGCAATACTTGTTTTACCGCCATTAAATAGAGCGGACACATATCAATTACTACTTCAGATATTAATGACTTTACTTTTGGAGAAAAAGACCGGATGACTTTTTTCAGTTCGTCTTTTCGTTTGGAATTTAATATACCTTTAAGATGATGATCTGTAATGTTTCCAATAGTTGTCACCATTTCACGTCCGGCAAATGATACCTCATCAATTCCAAGAACGAATGGTTTATCTTTCTTTTCCTCCGACTTAAAATCAAATAATTTGTCTTTAACAAGTTCATCCAACCACCGGCGTTGAGTGTTGTAAGATACTTTGTACTTTTTAGTACCGGCCGAAAACGAACGGTCTGACAGATTAAATATTACTTCGATTTTATGATTTTGAGTAACCCTTTGGCGGTTATTAAGTAAGGAAATTTGCTCTGTGAATACTGACAAACAATTTTGGCATCTAAATCTTCTGGGCTTGAATTTTAATACGCAAAGTATCCCAAGTATTGTCCCATTTTTAATGGATCGTGTTTTATCGTAACCGTGAAATATCTTTGTTGCCTTTTTACATTTTGGGCAATCGGCAGTTACTCTCCTTTGTTTTAAAAGAAAGATCGTCTTATCTTTTTCTTTTACAACTTTAATAATTTGCCACCCAGATACATTTAAGACTTTGTTAAAATTCCACATAAGGACGGTTGTAACTGATAATTCTGTAATAATTTCAGTTTAACCGTCCTCTTGTTTTTTGTGACCTATAGACGGAAGAAAATCCTGTGCCACGGGTTTTAAAAGGAGTTTTAACTGCTGCTACAATCTAAAATACTATTTACTTACCACAGTTTATGTTATAGAACCTGTTTATTGTAAAGAAGACCATTTATTATTTGAAAGATATCATAAAAAAGGTGGCGGAAGATTACAGAAATGCTATGCAGATGAAATTGGAAGTGATCTTACTACTAGTACACAAAAAGAAATTGGTGAAAGAATCTACTGTTTAAGGTGTAATCCGATGTTACCAGTAGCTATCGTCAGTTTAATTCATGGAAGAAGAGCTTATAAAATCATCCAGTCGGGAGTGAGGAAAGTTGTTACTTAACTAAAATATGTCTAATCAAGGAAAAATCTTTGCCCTGACTGGTCCTTCCGGAGTCGGTAAAGGATTTATTAAACAACATATAAAATTACATCATCCTCATCTTGAACAATTGACTGTAGCTACAACAAGAGGAAAAAGACCTGATGATGGAAAAGATAGAGAAACTGGAATTCCAATAGGAGTATTTTTAGAAAGAAGAAATGGAGGAACGATTGTATTTGCCCATCAGCCTTTTGGCCCTGAAGGAGATTGGTACGGTTTTTATGCTGAACAAATACAAAGATTGTTAGCTGATGGCAAACAGGTGTTGACTGAGATCCATGTTGATAATGTTGGTCCTTTTAAAACAGAATTTGGAGAAAAGGTCAAAATTTTAGGTCTAATTGCTGATGAGATGTATTTAGAATCAAACTTAATTTGTCGAGGTAGTGAAACAGAAGAAGATCGGCAACATCGTTTAGATCTCGCCTTAAAAGAAACAGAGGTGATAGCCCAATTAGTTAGTCAAGGATTAGTTGATTCTGTTATTGAAGTAAATGACGATAATCGAGAAATAATCGCTCAATTAGCTTTAGAAAAAATGAATGAGCTTGGTTTAGAAGAAGTCAACAGTTTCAGAGTTAGAAGAGAATATGAGTAGCGAAACAACACCAGTCACAAAAACAGATTTATCAATAGAACTATTAGGAAGAAAATTTAATAATCCTATTATTTTAGGTTCTGGTACTTTAGGCGACTCAATAGAAAGAGTTAATCTATTTTTAGCTAGTAAAATCGGCGGAGTTATCCCAAGAACTACTCGATTACATTATGCACCAGGTAGAGACCATCATCCTTCTCCCCATCTTGATGTTATGTCTGGTGGCAATATGAGAAATGCCGAGTGGACTGGAGCAACGATAGATTACTGGCGGCCTTTTTTAGGTAAGTTATCAGAAAACGGTCGGACAATTATATCAATCTCTGGTCGGGATATTAATGGTTGTCTAGCTGTATGCCAAGAACTGGATAGATTTAATTTTCCTTTTTTTGAAATAAATATTAGCTGTGCTCATAGTAATGACGCCCATGGTTTTATTACGAGAAATTGGGAGCATATAACAACTCTTGTTAGAACTCTAAAAGACGTCGGTATAAAAACTCCTCTAGCTTTAAAATTTGGTCATAGCGATTATATTGTTTCTTTGGCTTTAGCAGCTCAAGAAGCAGGAGCCGACGCTATCGTCGCTATTAATACTCTTTGTCCAGTTATTGATTTTGATATTTCTTCTGGAAAACCTAATTTTACTTTAGGGATTGCTGGAGGAAAAGGTGGACTATCAGGAAAGGCTATTTTTAATATTGCTTTAACCGATGTTTTTGATTTATCAAAACATTTAACTATTCCTGTTATTGGTTGTGGTGGAATAAGTTCTGTTGAAGATGTCATTAAAATGATAATGGCTGGAGCATCAATGGTTGAAGTTTATACAGCGGCTCATCTTCATGGTAAAAAAGCTCCTGAGTTTTTAAATAAATTAGTTGGTGATGTAGATAAATGGTTAGCCGAACATGGTTACTCAAACATATCACAAATTCAAGGTTTAGCTTTAAAAAGTGTTTCTCAAAATAATCAAATAATCCCACTATTACCAAAACTTAATAAAGATCTTTGTACAGGATGTAACAAATGTGTAAATATTTGTTTAGAAGACGGCGCTATATCTATGATTAATAATAGTCAAAAAAAGCCAAAACAATTTCCTAAAATCGACCCTAATCATTGTATTGGTTGTGGCGCTTGTGTTTCTGTTTGTCCTAAAGACGCTATATTTTTAGAAGCTCCACTTTCCTAATATAAAATTTCTCCGCCCCCTGTAAGTTTGCGAGCCCGACCGAAGGGAGGAGCGCTTGTCCACCGAAGTCCGAGTCCCGACGTAAGTCGGGACGAGGACGG
>PFTH01000135.1 GCA_002789465.1 Candidatus Roizmanbacteria bacterium CG_4_9_14_0_8_um_filter_34_12
AAACTCATGTATAAAAAAAATGCCGGGACAATTAAAAAAAGCAGAAAAGGATGTTTTTTGATATAATCAAACACATGTCTCATAGATTGGCAATAATTACCGTTGTGTACCAAAATTACATTATACTGGATGACTTCTTTGATAGTCTTTGCAAAAACGCTGATGTTGACTTTCAACTTTATATTATTGATTTATCAGAACAAAAAAAATCGATTATTCCTCCTTCTCAATTAAAAGTTCAGATGATTACTGGTGAAAATAAGGGCTATGCACACGGAGTTAATTTAGGAATAAAAAAAGCAATGCAGGATGGAATAAATCACTTTTGTATTGTTAACAGTGATATTATTTTCTCTGCAAATTTTGTCCAAAACGTAAAACAATCATTGAGCGATAATCCTCACTCAATTATTGGTGGAAAAATCTATTACGCACCCGGATATGAATATCACAAGACTCGCTATCAAAAGATTAACTTAGGAAAAGTTATATGGTATGCCGGAGGAAAAGTTGATTGGAAAAACGCCCTCACTCCTCATCGTGGCGTTGATGAAGTTGACAAACAGCAATTTGATAAAAAAGGAGAGACAGAGTTTGTTAATGGTTGTCTTATGTGTTTTGATAAATCAGTGGTTGAAAAAGTTGGTTTATGGAATGAAAACTACTTTCTTTATTTCGAAGACTCTGACTATTGCGAACGCTCAAAACGAAAAAAAATAAAATTATTTTACGATCCGTCAGTTGTCATCTGGCATAAAAATTCACAGTCAACTGATGGCTCCGGCTCAAAACTTCATCAACAATATCAACGAAAAAATCAATTAATTTTTGGGTTAAAATATGCGCCTTTGAAAACTAAGTTACACTTAATCTACAATTATTGTAGATTTATTATCGATAACCGAAAACTTCAACTTTCCCAGGAACCTCATAAATCGTAAATATCTCATCAAAACTTATTTTATTTTCTTCCGGAGGAAACAGATCTCCTCTCTTTAATATTCCATCCATATAAAACTTTTGTTTACAAACTAAATCATAACAAATGATATACGTTAATCCCCTATCTCTTACCTGAAGGTTATGATCTTTCTTTAATAAGTATGAGATTCCGGAAATGTTCTGTTCTTTTGGAAAAACTTTAATGCTAATTAGGTTTGTTTTATCATATTCTTTTTTGTTTTGGATTTTATTATATTCCCAGGTATGTTTATGTTCATCGATTGCGTCTGCTATCGCCTTTTGATAATATAACGTCTTAATTCCAAAATCTGTGGAAAAATAATGAAACAAACCCACAGATGCGGTTAAAAATATTATAAAAAATACTCCAAATTGTAACACTGGGTTTATTCTATAAGAAGTTATAAATCTCGGCTTTTTATAACTTACAACTATCAAAAATATTTCTACGCAAATAATTATTGGAAAAATAACAACATACTCAACAGAAAACAAACGGGTATGAACAAGAAAATAATCTAAAGAAATTAGCAATATTGATATACCAATTTTTAAAATAAAAGGAATTCTTCGAATACACAAGAATAATCCAATGGATATAATGAATAAAACTGGGACGATATAAATTGTTAATTTTATATCTGATAAAAGTAATTGCTGTATTTGTAATGAACTAAAAGGAACTGTTTTTAAAAGCATAAACAAATGACTAATTGCTGCAAGTAGGATTATTAATCCATAAGCGACTAATTTATTAAACTCTGATGATTTCTTAAAGATGTAATATTTAACAAATAAAAACCATGCGTTGAGCATAAAAAAAACAAGCAGAATAATATTTTTCTCGATAAGCTGATCTTCAATATTCATAACACCAAAATGAATAAAAGAAATATTACTTATCAATAAACCAAAGAAAAATATAGAAAAATCAAGAATTATTTTAGTAAAAAATGGCAAAAAGGCAAAAATGGATAAAAAATACCATGGATGAATTTCTCTTGTAAATGAAAGATAGAATAAAGGACCAATAAAAGATAAAAACACAAGATTATTTAATTTCGTATTTTTTGTTTGAACAAAAACAAGAGGAAAAGTAATATATTTTATTCCCGCAGAGAAAATCAAAATTAGCCTTGAAAATAAAGTATTGTAATTGTCTAAAAGCAAACAAACACCAACAACAGCCAAACTAAGCCCAATTAGATCGTTATGACTATTAACTAAACCTTCCATCAAAATTAACGGTTGAGTGGCGAAAATCATTGCCCAATGTTTATTTTTTTTGTTAAGGAAAAAGATTGCTAACCAATAACTGCTTATAAATAAGAGCTTAAATAAAAAATAATTTAAAATAAATTTTCCCATAGCCAGAAAAGAGGGAATTAAGGTGAATAAAATAAAAGTTGGGCCATATGGATAAGTTCTATGAGTCCAGTGCATAAACCGAAGCCATGGATCACCTCTGAAATGTTCCGGTGTTAAAAAATACGGATTTTGATGATATGTGGTAACTATTTTTGCATCAAAGATATAATTAAATAAATCATGAGATAAGGCTGGGTACGCGAAAAGTAAAATTGATCCAACAATAAAACCAACTAATAAAGGATTCGTTTTCTTACCATACTTATAAAAATACCAATAAAAAGCAAATAGCCCGATGATAATACCAATATAAACATATACATTTGTCTGTCGATTAAAATATCCAAGTTGGATTATCCACTGTCTGAAAACTTCCCAATAATGATTGTTAAATAACGTGAGGTTAATATCAATTAAGCCATATGACCAAACCGTAATCCCAATTAAAAATAAACCATAAAGAAAAATCATAGTTTTATGGTCGACTGACAATTGAGAAAGAGTTGTTTTTATCTAATACTTTATATGGAATATTATTTACTTTTAAACTATCTGGTGCCCAATATCGAGTGATGACGACAAAATCTTTTTCGTCTGACTGAAACAATTTTAATAAACTGCGTTTTTCATCGGGAAGATCGATAATCGTTCTTATATTATCGCCTGAATAAAACACCGCAATGGGAAGATAGTCATCATCAAGATAACGTGTTTGTTTATACTTTGAGATTGTTTTTGAAATCGCAACATCGTCGGGAATATATTTTGATCCGGGGATAACTTCATTATAGAAAATTTTAATTTGAATATAGGAGATAAATGAAAAGAAAAAGATGAAAATAATATTTATTAATGTCTTATTAAAATTTAACTTCGTAATTTTTTTAACTAAAAAGAGGCTAAAGATGCCCAATTTATAAACTCCGAAACTACTGATAAAAACCATTGGCAAATATACTGGTATTAAGTGCCAAAGGTGGGTTTTTTCTGAAGTCAAGAATGGGTAAAGTACAAATAAATTCCAAAGAAGTATAGTTGCTACGGGTTTTTTTAGAAATGCAAGAGAGACGAGTAAAAATGACCCACCTAATAACCAAAAATAGTACCATTTTCTCACCCCCATATGTAAATAAAAAAGGGGCTGCTCAGCTTTTAAATGCAAATAAGAATCAAGGGTTTTTTTATTTCGCATTCCGGTAATGATGAAATGTTCTTCGATAAATAACGGATTTCTTGCAATATTTGCATGATACCACGGATAAACAACAACGAAAAAACCCGCTATTGCTAAAATTAAATACAATATATTTTTACGGATTTTAGTAAGCTGATGAAAATTAATAAATATAATTAATGGTAAGGCTGAAAGGCCAACGAGAGTTTTTGACATCATCAAACAGCCGAAAGCAATACCGACTAATGGAAAAAGATAAAATTTCTTACTAGAATATAAAGACAAAAATACAGTCAATATATAAAAAAATACAAAAATCGCATCAAGATTGCCAGATCGAACCCTAATTAGATACCAAACTGAGGTCCCAAGCATTAAAGCTGCCACATATCCAATAGTTTCATTTTTAAACAATTTTATCCCGGTAAAATAGACTAATATAATGGTAAATATACTTAATAAAACGGAAGGTAATCGCGTTGTAAACTCATTAATACCGAATAATTTATACGATGTTGCCATAAGCCAAAAACCCATTGGTGGATGGTCATAGTAGGGACGGCCATTCCAAGTCATATTGATAAAATCACCTGACTTAACCATATTGCGCGAGATACTTCCATACCAAGCCTCATCCCAACTTGTTAAAGTTTGATAATCTAAGCGATAAAAAAAGAAGAAACCAAAAAGAACAAGAAGAATTATTAATAAAAGATGATTTTTAGTAAAACCAATCAACTTTTTTATTACCATTAGCGGAAAATTAATGTATGAATTAAATTCTCATCTGAGGGAATATTTAAGTCGTCACCACTCAATTCATATTTCTCAATTCTAAAACCGGATTTATAACGCCAAACCTGCACTGGCTTTGCTTTAATTTTGACTTTTTCTGCCTTCCACCAATCATCCGAAATCGTTGGATTTCCGCTTGGAGATATTAATAAATAGGTAATTTTTTTCTTTGTGTATGGAAAAGCAATTTTGTTTTTAAATTGTTGCTGCGTGAAGTTCATGGCATAACGATTAGAATAACCAAACTGATCATCAGTAAAAATATAATATCCAAATTCTTTTCCTGCATCCTCATAGATACGCTTTGCTCCAAGATAATTAAACTTCCACGATCCTCCATCTCCACCAAAATAACTTTCTGGTTTAAAAAAGCCCAGATAATCATATCGTATGTTATAAAAACTAAAGATTATGAAAATTATAATAAATAAACGTTTGTCAATAAAATCATAAGTTGAGGCTAAAGTTAGGGCAACTAAACCAAGAAAGGGCCAATAATAATAGCCCCACATCATTCCACGATATCCAATTGTCATTATCCAATAACCAAAATAAAAATATAAGATTAAAAGGAGAAAAAGACGCTTATTGTAAAGTTTTTTATTCTTGAAAGAAACAACTAGACTATAAAAAAGTGGGATAACTAACAAATACAACATCCAATTATTATTTTTTGTTACAAATCCAACTCCATCAGTATAGGTGGAACGAATTCTCGTTCTAATAATATCATCAAGTTTTTTATCAACTTTACCGGTATTTTCTTTTCCGGTAGTATAATTCATTACTGATTTTGTCTGAAGAAACTGATGTTTTAAATCAAATAAAATAAAAGTTGAAAGAGGAATTAGAATAATAAGTAAGGACAGAATGTGAACAAATTTACGATTTTTAATAATTAAAAATAAAACTAGAGGAATAAAAAGAACTAAAATCGGGACTGCAAAAGCCATCTGAAACTGAATCATTAAACCTAGAACTAAAACTGTCCAAAGCAAATATTTATTCTTTTGGCTAAGCCAATATTGATAAAAAGTATAAATAAAAAGCGGGGCAAGAATTACTGCGCCAACTGGATTGAAAAAACTAGAAACTGAGAAAGCCAAACCAACCCCAGTCAAAGCTGCACCAATATAACCAACTTCCGGTGAAAAAACTTTTTTTCCAACAAAATAAACTGCATAACAACTCAAAACAAAGAGAACAACCCAAAACCACCCAACTACAGCGGGATTACCAGCTCCTATGATAAAAGCCGGAAGATTAAGATATGTCCACGCAGGACCGTGAAAAACACCCGGGATACCCCCAGAACGAGGTCCAATTAAAGTAATTGGCTTATACTTGACAACATCTTCCAAAAGTAGAAAGTCACGAGCGATATCAGTATGAAAAATAATATCTCCATGAAGAGCGAACCAAGAAGCAAAAAATAGGCTAATTAAAAAAACAATTAAGGATAAAATTTTAACAATTAGGTTTATTGAAAGAATATTATTTTCTTTATTTTTGACCATATTATTCTCACTATGATAGAATATTTATGTGCAA
>PFTH01000148.1 GCA_002789465.1 Candidatus Roizmanbacteria bacterium CG_4_9_14_0_8_um_filter_34_12
TGAAACATTAAAAATTAAGCAATTTCGTTTAAAGAAAAGAAGAATAATTAGACTACTAACTGGTACAGAAACAGGGGTTCAGTTCCGAATCCAGACACAATATACATTATAAATAAGGTAATTATAGACTAGATCCCCGTCTTTACGGGGATGACATTTTGTTTTGCGGTTACTATAACTCCTCTTTTTCGAGCTTCTTGATTATAATCTGGAATAGAAGAAATGCTTATAATTCTGTTAACATCAAATCTTTCAAAATTGAGATTATGAAACGATCCATTAAGTTTACAATCTCTATCAAGAAGGATGATATCAAATTGGGCTTTTGGATTATTATTAATATAATCCTCAACTTGTTGGTAGTCAGTCAAAATAACTAAAGATAAGGAATACGGTTGATCTTGCTCAAGGATTTCTAAATTAGCAAGTATTTTGGATAGAACAAGTAAATTGTCTTCTAAAATTAGAATTTTCTTTGTAAGAACCATAACATATTAAGGTTTAGCATCTTTACTAAAATTTAACCGTGTTCCAAATCGCTTTCAAGAGCTTGCATAGCAGATATAATACTTCCCTCGTGCCATTTATCAGCTAAACTTTTTAGTTGCTGCTCTAACGTTTCCGAATTATCCTTAGCCCACTTGTACAGGATTGGGAAGTTTTCTTTATCAATTGTTTCTCCAAGTATTGATATTCTATCGTCGTTCATAATATTGATATAAAAGTGTTAAGTAATAATAGAATAAGTAGTGTTACTATAAAACCAACTAAAACATAGTATTTTCTTTTATCAAATTGTCCATTCCTAAACATTCTATTTAATTGATTAAAAATATACAAAACAATAAGAACAATTAAAAAATTAGCAGGTAAATTTGATAATAACGATATTAAGAAATAGAAAATTACCTCCACCGAACCATCAATTAAATCAATAATCTTACTGTTTTTGTAGAAAATAGGCTTAGTTATAGCCAGCACGATGAACGATATTGGAAAAGCTCCAATAAATACTAGAAATAAGGATGCTAATGCCCATTTCAACGGGAGTAGAACAAATGGTAATATAAAACTCATTAACCAAAAGATTGGTAAAATTTTTATCAGTATTGGAAAAAGCGTTGATATAAACTTCATTTTTTAGTTTTTATTTAACAAATAAAGACTCTGGTTTCATCATGTGCTTCGTTAAACAAAGTCTGTAATAATTATTCACAATAGAACCATCTCCCCGTCTTTTCAAATATAGCGAAAGCAAAATGAAATGTCCGCT
>PFTH01000194.1 GCA_002789465.1 Candidatus Roizmanbacteria bacterium CG_4_9_14_0_8_um_filter_34_12
GACCGCACGCTGGCGTGCGATTTCAAAAATGCCTTCAAAATAGCGGAAAAATACCATGCCGAGGCGCTTTGCGCCGAGGCTAATTCTTACGATTTCACAAAAAGTGAAAATTGGCGGAGAAGGCGGGATTCGAACCCGCGATAAACTTTCGTTTATATACGCTTTCCAGGCGTACGCACTCGACCACTATGCGACTTCTCCTACTATCGACTGAACAATATTATTTAGATTATATCAGTTATGACTAGTTTTTGATTCTGAGCTTAATTACTATGCTTATAGTATCAAGGTTATCCACAAAAAAACATCATAAGACTTTAGACCTATAATTTTCTGAGTTGAAGCTATGTTCCTTTTGATATGTTATAATTTTAAATAAGATTACTTTGCTTTAAACTCTGAATTATAAATTCTTAATTCTGTATTATTTTTTGCCGGGGTGGTGAAATTGGCATACACGCAGGTTTTAGGAACCTGTGCCTGAATAAGGCGTGGAGGTTCAAGTCCTCTCCCTGGCACTTTTCATCAATAATTTTATGTCCTCTAAGTCAAAAACCATTGTGGTGAACGACAAGATGCAAGAAAATTTTCGTTATGAACTAACCGAACCAATTGGTCAAAACTTTCCTCCATATTTTCGCCCGCAGCTAACCCCAAAACAAATGCTTCAACTGGGTATTTTTGGAGGAAAATATATGACCGACTGTCAAAACGAATTTCCAAAAGACTTGTTCTCTTAAGCTAAACTTTCACCAGAAAAACATGATTCTACATTAAACTATTTCAAAGTTAAGGCCAGTCAACCACTATTGGTATGGGTAACAAAAGGATGGATTTATAAAGATGATCCACGTGGTTGGTTTCAGTGGTACTATCGATACTATATGGGAAGGCGGATTCCTGATGAAGATAAGCGTCAAATCAAAAGATGGATGATGATGAAACGCCATATAAAACAAATCGCTTATAATTGCAAGTCTGGCGATATATCCTGCCGTCCCCGTCAAAGACAGGTACTTTTACACTGGGCTTATGATGGTCGGAAAATCTAAGTCTTAAAGGGTTATAATATGGCAAATGAATCGACTTATTCAAAAACACCTCAATCAAGTTCTTCAACATTTGTATATCAATCCACTGGAAAAATGCAATCTTCACTGCAAAATTTGTTATACAAAAAAAACTAATCCAATATTAACTAAAAAACAAGTCATTGACTTTATTAATAAATACCAAAAAACTCAACCTTTAAAAAT
>PFTH01000216.1 GCA_002789465.1 Candidatus Roizmanbacteria bacterium CG_4_9_14_0_8_um_filter_34_12
CTTTTATCATCTGAAAAGTCTTTAGTTTTTCCATTAATTATTCTTATTTTTGAGC
The DNA here is from genome assembly GCA_002789465.1 of Candidatus Roizmanbacteria bacterium CG_4_9_14_0_8_um_filter_34_12. Lineage (GTDB taxonomy): Bacteria > Patescibacteriota > Microgenomatia > UBA1406 > GWC2-37-13 > UM-FILTER-34-12. The sequence goes on from PFTH01000216.1 coordinate 56, forward strand.
TTGCATATGGAACTAAACGCGCTTTTCGAAATACTTTGGGAGTTTTTATTTTATTTTCTGCAGTTGCCGCTTTTTATTATCAAAATCTACTTAAAACAATAGTTAGTCTTTTGTCAAATTATGAAAAGCAAAGTTTTTTTATTAATCTATTAACACAAATACCAATTGCCCTGACTTCGTATTGGCAGTTATTGATTTGGCCAAATCAATTGACCCTATACCATTCAGAGTTTTATTTCACAATATTAGACTATATATTTCGTGTGATTATTTCGCTTGGGATGATTGGATTTATGGTTTACGGATATAAAAAAAATCGCATAATATTTTTTGGTTTAGCCTTGTTTATTATTAGTTTAATCCCCTATTTGACACCGCTTGGAATTTCTTGGATTGTTGCGGAAAGATATGTGTATTTGGGTTCGGTTGGCATGTTTTGTGTTGTTGGATATGGATTGTGGAGTTTGATAAAAAATAAAAAAACAGAAGGATTGGGATATTTAATTTTTATTATCATCATTCTACTTTTAATGTTACGAACGATTTTCAGGAATATGGATTGGAAGAACGAAGATACGCTTTGGTTTGCAACTGGAAAGACTTCTCCATCAGATCCAAAAACTCATAATAATTTAGGAGATGTTTACGGAAGGAAGGGAAATTTAGAAAAATCAGCCGAAGAGTTTAAAATTGCAATTAAATTAAATCCAAAATATGCTGATGCTTATCATAATTTGGGAAATACATATAAACAGATGGGGAAATTAAATGATGCAATGATCAATTATCAATTAGCAATTAAATATAACCCAAAACTATGGCAGTCGTATCAGAATTTGGCAGTGATATATTATAGTCAAAAAAAATTTGTTCAGGCAGAAGAAATGATTCTACAGGCAGTTAAAATCGACCCAGAAGGAATTGGTTTAAGAATGAATTTGGGTGTGGTTTATTTAAATCTTGGGAAAAAAGATTTAGCAAAAGAGCAATTTGAAATTGTTATACAACTTGATCCGAAAAACAAGGCGGCGCAAGAAGG
>PFTH01000026.1 GCA_002789465.1 Candidatus Roizmanbacteria bacterium CG_4_9_14_0_8_um_filter_34_12
CGAAAATAAATTATATCATAGTTTAAGTATGACATTAACCGAGGTCTCATTCTATTCACGTAAATATATGCCTGTGGTTATTTTAGTTGGTCTGTTATTTTTGATATTTTTTTATCTGATTAAGCTGATGATTATGCTTAATCCACCCGCTCCTCAATCTGCGCGGATAATGATTAATCCTATATTTGATAAAATTAGTGTTCCGATAATTAACGATTTGGCCAGTCCAAGCGCTCAGATTAATTATGTTTTTGATACGATTGAAGGAACGCCAATAACAGCGACTGATACTGCAAAAATATTCCAGTTTCAAACCGGTCAAGTAAGCTTTGGTTATTTAAATAAAATATACTTAACAGCTAAGAGCCTAGGGTTTGATACTGAAATTGTTAAACACACAAAAACAGATAATATGGCGGAATTTGATAGCGGAAAACAACGTTTATCCATTGATATTCAAAACTATAATTTTACTTATGAATATCGTTTTACCGATGAACCGGATTTGTTTAATAATGTGCGACCTCCGGAAAAGGAAGAGAGTGAACAAAAAGCAAAAGACTTTCTTATTTTAGTTGATCGATATCCTCAAGAACTAACACAAGGGAAAACCAACACTGTTTTTTTTAGCTATAGTCCACAAGACCAAACCATGACCAGAATTGATGACAGTTCACAGGCAAATATGGTAGAGGTTGATTTTTTCCGGCCCGATATTGACAATTTTCCAACTGTCTCACCACTAAATCTGAATAGTCAAAACTATGTGATTATGATGTTTACAAATGATGGTTTTAAAATTTTACGAGCGCAAGTAAAATTTTATGAAACTGATCAAAACAAAATTGGTATTTATCCTTTAATTACAGGTGAGGAGGCGTTTGCTAAACTTCAAGCTGGTGGGGCATATTTTATGAAATTTCAAGAAAGCCAAACCGACGTAACAATCAAAAAAATGTTTCTTGCTTACCTTGATCCGGATGTGTACCAGCCGTATTTGCAACCGGTATATGTGTTTTGGGGAGATAATGATTTTTCTGCCTATGTTCCCGCTGTTCACCCTGATTATTTACAGTAGAAAAGATTGTCATTGCGAACCCAACTTATTCAGTTGGGTGAAGCAATCCCGTTAATATAGAACGTCCTATTGGTACCGACCTGCCTGCCGGCAGGCAGGGATTGCTGCCCTGTAAAATTTCAATAAATATTTTACAGGGTAAACGCTTCGTTAACACTGTAAATTTCCTTTAAGAAATTTACATGTGCTCGCAATGACATTGTCTGGT
>PFTH01000220.1 GCA_002789465.1 Candidatus Roizmanbacteria bacterium CG_4_9_14_0_8_um_filter_34_12
TAGTTTTCTAATATTTACAAAATTTAATAAATAAGACAACAATAAATATATGAGTATTAAAAATAAATATATATTTAATCCAATATGATTAAAATATGAAAGTATTTTGCCTAGTAAAAATTTTGGGATCTCTCTTTTATTTTGTTGAAGATATGATTTTGGAAAGCTATATCTACTTAAGTAAGGTGTATTTTTGATTACCATTTGAACAAAATTTCCTTTGGTTCCAGCCAAAGATGTTATCTCTATTTGATATTTTTTACCATTTGAATTATTAATTGCCGGAAAACCAAAAGGAAAGTATTGGCCGTTTATAAATTGATCAGTTTTATATTTATTACTGTAATACCAATGATTATTGCCATATTCCTTAATTCTAAACTGTAAATAATCATCATTAATCCGATTGTAAGTATTATATTTTATGGATACCGTTCCTAAATGGTTATTTTTAGCTACAAATTTTTCAACTACTTTTTCACCTTTAAGTAATTCTATATTTTGATTATTGTCAAATTTATGATCTTCAACAATTACGGTCGGATTATAATCTTGAAATAGATTAACCCTATTAAACCCAATAAAAATCAGCAAAAAGAAAAAGAAAAGAATAATAATTTTATCTTTTATATTAAGGAGCATTTTTGTTTATTTTTTTAATATAAACGATTCAAGAGTTTTCTTAACATAATTCATCATCTCTTTGTTAATGCCGGGATAGCACCTAGCCAAAAGGCATTATTCATAATTAAATCGGCATTTTTGTGGCGGCTTATAACTTCCACCTCTTATGATACTTGAATGAAGCGCGGATTTCAATATAACAATTAATTAATTCTTGATGAACTTATTAAAGTATAATTATCTTAATGAAGAAGTTTATTGGTATTGTTCTTGCTTTCGTGAGTGTTATCTCGCTTTCTCTCAACTTCTACTTCTACAAAAATATCCGCGGACAAAGTAGGGTTGTTGATGTGGTTGACGGCGATACTTTTCAGTTGGCGTCGGGGAAGAGGGTTAGGCTTTTGGGGGTTGACGCGCCGGAATACGACCGTTGCGGAGGACCCGAGGCAAAAGAAAAACTATCTTCTCTTATAAAAGATAAGGTTGTCGATTTAAAAGAAGAACATCAAGAAGCCTATGGCCGAAGTTTGGCTTTGGTTTATCAAAACGGCAGGTTCGTAAATCAGGAAATAATGAGAGATGGACTGGGAGTGCCCGATTATCAAAAAAGCAGTCAAAGGGACATTCTGACCCGAACTTACCACCAAGCCCGAGATAGCAAAAAAGGGATCTTTTCTTTGTGTAAAGAAACGGGCTCCCCGCCGGACCCAAACTGCGTTATTAAAGGCAACATAGACAAATCAACCTACGAAAAGTTTTATCACCTTCCGGGTTGCAAACAATACGGCCAGGTCGTTATCGACAAGGATATCGGAGAAGGCTATTTTTGCAGCGAAAAGGAGGCGCAAGCCGCCGGTTTCAAAAAAGCCTCCGGATGTCCATGAAAAATCTTTTTATGGTTTTTTTAGCATAAGTAATCATTTCTTCATCAATCCCCGGATAAACTCCGATCCAAAAAGCGCTGTTCATAATTCTACAGCCTTGTCTTCGTGAATTAAGATAATATTTTTATCTTTCATTATAATCTTGTTGTGAATAGTCTATTCTAAGCCAGACTATTAGTGATCAAGATCAAATTTTAATATTCCTCCAACCTTGTAGTAACACATCTTTATAACGAGTATTTTTCATGGATGAATATATTACTTTTTTATTTATTTCATCTTTTGTTATTCTTTCTAAATAATTCAATTCTTTGATAAATTCTTGAGAAAATGTGCTAGACGATTTAATCTCGACAGCATTAATTTTATTATTTTTTTCATATAGTAAATCTACTTCATTTCCGCTTTTATCTCTCCAATAATAAAAATTAATATGTAAGTTATTATTATAATTTTGTTTTACAACTTCAGAAACACATAAAGTCTCAAAAATATTACCATAAAGAGGGTGAGTTTTTAGTTGGTCTTCATTTTTTATCGCTAAAAGAGAACAGACCAATCCAGTATCATAAAAATAAAGTTTTGGAGACTTAATTATTCTTTTATTAAAATTTTTATAAAAAGGCGGAACTAAATATATTATAAAAGTAGCCTCAAGAACAGACAGCCAGCCTTTAATAGTATTAACTGCCGCCCCCAAATCGTTAGCAAGAGAAGATAGATTTAAAATTTGACCTGTTCTGCCGGCACATAGTTTTAAAAATCTTTGAAAATCGATTAAGCTGCTAATATTTTTTATTTCTCTAACATCTCTCTCTAGATAAGTTTGAATATAATTTGGAAACCATTCGATAGGATCAAGTAATTTATCATAGATTCGGGGATAAAAACCGTATATTACTTGTTCATAAATGTCTTTTTTTCCAAAACTTGTATTAATTATCTCTTTAAAAGAAAATGGTAATAGATTAAAAATAGCTACTCTGCCTGCTAAACTTTGTGAAACTTTTTGAGAAACAAGAATATTTTGTGACCCTGTTATTACAAATTTTTTCTTGTTATCCGCATCAGCCATAACCTGAATATAAGACAAAAGCTCCGGCACTCTTTGAATTTCATCTATTATTATTTTGTCTGCTTGAGAAAGAAAATTTTTTGGATCATTTTTTGCAAACAATCTTGTTTCTGGATCTTCTAAATTTTTATAAATAAATTTATTAAAAACCTTTTTAGATATCGTTGTCTTGCCTGATTGTCGAGGTCCAGTGATAAATAAAACAGGATATTGTTTGACCGCCCTGGATAAAGATTTTATTAATATTCTATTAATTATCATAAGTCAATATTAATATTGATTGGACTATTTTGCAATAGCATTGCAAAATTGGACTATAGATTTCTAATGACTATTTATAAATTTCTCTACTGTTTTCATAACATACCCCATCATCTCCTCGTTTATCCCCGGCCAAACCCCCAGCCAAAAGGCATTGTTTATGATTAAATTTTTGCTAAATTGTTTCCAATTACGGTTTGGTATTTTATGTCATGCCATAAATAAGAAGTGACTTCTTTCTTGTCACTTTTATCACTCGACAAGATTCTCTTTAAATTTTTTTTCATTAAGTCCTTAGATTTTCTATCTGCCTCTTCTACCGTATTACCCTTTATTAAAGAGATCGGAATCAAATTAGACGGCTCCAAAAATAACGCCGCTAGATTATCCGTTAAGGGCCGTGTTTCTCTGCTCGTCAAGAAAAGAAGGACATAGTTTTTCGTATAACCGATAAATGTCTTTGCTCCTGAATCCACACAAACTTTGCCTAACTTAAGCCCAGCCATACAACTTCGGGCATATATTACTCTATCCTTTACATCTAATCGATCTCCAACCTTAAGTAATATTTCATTATTCCAACCAGTGACAACATCCTCTGATCCATGCCCATTAATAAAAATAAAAGAAGGATTATTTTTCTTTAAATAACTGTCGAAATTTTTCTTCGAAGCCTTTTTGCCTTTTAAATCAAAATATTTTATTTTTTTCTCCAGGCATTTATCTATTATCTTTTTTGACCACCAGTATAAATATGTTGTAGCTAAATCATGATTTGGTCGGGTTATCAAGATTGATTTATTCATTGATCTAAAGCAGTATAAATATTTCCTTTGATCATATCTTGCAGATATTCCAGTTGCATCCCGATAATTTCTTTACCCAATTCTGTCTCATTTTTGACATTATCAATCAACTCACTTTTTGAATAATGTTTATCTGCTCCAATAATTAATCCAATGTCGTCAGAATACGCTTCAATTCTTGCGATTACCAAATCTTTCAAATCTTTATTTATTTTTACCATGTTATTTTAATAAGTCCATACTCTCCAATTTATCTAAAATTTTCATTCCGGTCGGCGTATTTACCTCTACTTCTATTTTAGCGGCTTTCCATGTCATCGGTTCACCGTCAACAACGACGATTATCTCGTTTCTTGAAGCAATAGGTAAATTTGCGTAAGTTTGCAAAAATCTTTCTTTTTTTGTCATAGATGTTTGTTTTTTAGAATATTAATAAACTTTACTTTGCTAATTATGGTCGATTCCATATAATGTATAATTATATACATTAAGACTAAACGTGTCAAAATCAAATATCCTTATATCTTTTTAAAAATTCTTTTACTTTTTTCTTTACGTACACTCCCAATCAAAAGGCATTGTTCATGATTTTACAGTCTTGTCTTCGTGAATTAGGATAATATTTTTATCATTTTTTATAGTCTTGCCGTGAATAGTCTATTCTAAAACAGACTATTAATGACGGAAAATTATTTATTAATCTGAAGAATAAACTATTTTTCCGTATTTTTTTATTTCCCCAATAAGAGAATGATATTTCAGTTTTAAATTATCATTTGTTAAAGGAATTGCTTCGATTCTATCTGATACATCAATCGTCAACCTTTCCAATTCCATTAATTCCTCAATTTCATCTTTCCCAAATTGATCAGAAATAACCGCGATATCAATATCTGAATATTGATGAGCTTTTTCTTTAGCGAACGAACCGTAAAGAATTATTTTTTCTGGATTGATTTTATTTTTTATCAATACTTTAATATAGTTTTCGATTTCATTTAGTATTCCCTGTTTTTTTAAAATTATTTTATTGATCATAATAAATTTTTAAATTTAATAAATAACACCTTAGTAATATCAAAATATTTCTTGGTAAATTCTTTAGTTGCTTTTTTATAAAGTTTTTCTTTAAAAATATCGTAGCGTGCCTCGACATTGAAAGTGGTTATCTCAGCTAAATATAATTTGAGCTCTGTACTTAATTCTAATTTTGACAAATTAGCAAGGTTAATTAATTTATGCGTTGGTGGAGGATAGGTGTCATTAACTTTAATATAAATCGCTTTCAAAGTTTTTTCTATTACAAGATGACAAAAGAAAAGACAGCCACTAAATCTTGTCAACCTAAATAAATCCTTAGCTGTTTCTAAATCTTCGATAGCACTCTTCAACCATGCTTTTTGTAATTCTTCCTTCTCTTTTATTTCCATATATTTATTGTATCAAATATGAATTTTTTTAACATTTCTATCATATACCCCATCATCTCCTCGTTTATCCCCGGCCAGACTCCGATCCAGAAAGCATTGTTCATAATCAAATCGGCATTTTTATGATCGCCGATAATTTTAAACTTATTTCTTATCTTTAGGTAGGCCGGATGACGTAGAAGGTTGCCGGAAAAAACATTTCTTGTCCCGATTTTATTTTTTTCCAAATATTCTGTCAGCTGATTACGAGTAAACGGAGCAGTAGTTTTAACAACAACCGGAAAACCGAAGTAACTAACTTCTTCGTTTTTATCTTCTTTCATCAAAATAAAATATTTTTCATATTTTTTAAAAAACCGATAAAGACCCTTATAATTTTCTTTTCTTTTCTTGATGAAGTAGGGAAGTTTTTTCAGTTGAGCAACACCAATGGCCGCCTGAAAATCAGTTAGTTTTAGGTTATAACCAATCTGTGAATAGATGTATTTATGATCATAGCCGTATGGAAGTTCACCAAGCTTCCATTTAAACCGTTTTCTGCAAGTATCGTCCCTCCCTGTATCACACCAGCAGTCACGGCCCCAGTCACGAAACTGGCGAATTGACCGATTAATTAATGAATTATTGGTAA
>PFTH01000053.1 GCA_002789465.1 Candidatus Roizmanbacteria bacterium CG_4_9_14_0_8_um_filter_34_12
TTTTGTTTTTTGGCGGCGTATTCTTCGGTGGAAATAGTCCCCGATAATTGAAGGTCTAAAAGTTTATCCAGCGTTTCTTCGTGTTCCAAAATTTGCGAACGGAGATTTTGAGCGAAAGTCATTTCGGCTTGGACATTTTCCTCTTTTTCTTTGTCCAGTTCAGAAATCATCTTTTTAGTCCAAGCCGAAGGCAAAGAAACTTTTTGAATTAAGTTTGAAATCTGCTCGGCCAAAAGTTCCTCGCGAATGTATTTTTGCGAGCAGTTGTCTTTCTTTTTGGTGCATCGGTAATAATTGTGTCCTTTGTGGGTTTCCGAAGTTATGGAACATCCGCATTCCCCGCATTTCAAAAGCGAGCGGAAAGCGTATTCTATCTGACCTCGCTTCATTTTGTGCGCCTTGGTTTTCATCACTTCTTGGCACTTGTCAAAAAGTTTCTTTGCAATCGCTGGCTTATGCGCTCCTTGGTGCAGTTCGTTGTTGAAATAAAAAGCTCCGTAGTAAAACGGATTTTTCAAAAACATTTGGATATTTGAAATGGTAAAAACTTTGCCGGTTCGGCTAATCAAGCTCAAAGAAGTCATTTTATTTCTCAAATCTTTCAGAGAATATTCGCCGGTGGCGTAAAGCTCAAAAAGTTTTTTGACGAGCGGAAATCTTTCCGGGTCGGGAATGATTTTGTGGTTCACCTTGTCGTTGAGATAACCTGTTATTGCCACTCCCGATTGTTCGCCCCGCCTGACTTTTTGCCTCAAACCTCTTTTTACATTCTCTGAAAGATTATCAATATAGTATTTTGACTGCCCAAAAGCGATATTCAACATAAATTTTCCCTGCGGGGTTGTGTCAAACCAAAATGTCGGGAATTTTAGCGCGGTTATTTTCTCCGTGTCTATGAGATAAATTATTTTTCCGCCGTCTATGGAATTTCTTGCCAATCGGTCGGGGTGCCACGCTAAAATTCCGCTGGCCTCGCCGGACTCAATCCGCTTTATCATTTCGTTGAAAATCGGACGGCCCGGAATTTTGGCGGTCTGTGATTCAATAAATTCCTTAACGATATTCAAATTTTCTCGCTCGGCAAATTCTTTCAGTTCCGTTATTTGGGCTTCAATGGAAAGAATTTGTCTGTCCGGCTCGTCCGTTGATTTTCTGGCGTAGAGAAAATATTTTGTCATATTGTTTTATATTTTAATTTGTAATCGCTTTTGGGCAGAAAATTGTCGCTTTGCGTTCGCCCTTCGGGCGA
>PFTH01000052.1 GCA_002789465.1 Candidatus Roizmanbacteria bacterium CG_4_9_14_0_8_um_filter_34_12
TCTGATTTTGACAGTTTATTTTATGGATTTCCAAAAAAAACATCTGTTTGGGAATCTCATGGAGATACGGTAACAAAAATTCCTAATAATTTTATAACCATCGCTTCAACTGAATCAGTTTCTTTTGCTGCTGTCAAACACAATACACGAAATATCTTTGGAATACAGTTTCATCCAGAGTCTTCTCATACCGAAAAAGGGGGGTTATTATTCAACAATTTCATTACTCGGATATGTAAGATTCCACTTGTACCAAAGAAAATAAATGTTGAGGAAATTATCCAACAAATAAAAGAAAAGGTTGGAGAAAGAATTGTAATTGGAGCATTTTCCGGAGGAACAGACAGTGCAGTTGCCGGAGCACTGGTTACAAAAGCGATTGGAAAGAAATTTATTCCAATTTATATTGAAAGCGGCTTGATGAGGCAGGGAACGATTAAAAGAATTAAAAGAGTATTTCCAAAATTACTTGGTATGAAAGTAAAGATCATTATGGCTAAAAAAAACTTTCTCGAGACCTTGAAGAGAGTTGTTGATCCGGAACAAAAAAGAAAAGCCATTGGCAAACTTTATATTCAATTGTTTGAAAAAGAACTCATTAATACTCCTCAAGCTCATTTTCTTATGCAGGGAACAACATATGCGGACTTTATTCATTCAAAAGGCACGAAACATGCGGCATATATAAAAAGTCATCATAATGTGGGCGGATTACCGAAGGATATAAAATTGGAGCTTTTAGAACCTTTGAAATATTTTTATACCGATCAGGTAAGGGAAATCGGGCTTCAGATAGGTCTTCCAAAAGATGTTGTGTTTCAACAACCTTTTCCCGGACCTGGACACGCAGTACGAATTTTGGGAGAAGTGACTGCGCAGCGTCTTGAAAAACAAGTTCTGGCTGATGCAGTCTTGGTAGATGAAATGAAAAAAAGTAAATGGTACGAAAAAGTTTTTCAATGCTGGACGATTCTTACAAATTCAAAAAGCACCGCAGTGAAAGGAGATACAAGATTTTTTGGAGACGTTGTTGCAATTCGCATCGTTAATTCAAAAGACCGTATGTCTGCCAGTTGGGTTGATCTTCCTTATGATGTTCTGCAACGGATTTCAACACGAATTGTAAACGAAGTCCCCGGAGTTTCGCGAGTCGTCTACGACATCACCACCAAGCCCCCTGCAACAATGGAATGGGAATAGATCCAAACTGCGTTTGACAAATTGCTCA
>PFTH01000117.1:0-734 GCA_002789465.1 Candidatus Roizmanbacteria bacterium CG_4_9_14_0_8_um_filter_34_12
GGTCACGGCCTGGAACTGGGAAACCGGATGTGCAGAAAAATAAAAGCCGAACGCATCGCGCTCATGCACCATGATTTCGCTGAGCGACCAGTTGCTGTTTGCGGGTAGTCGTATCGCCTGCATTTCACCGCCGGCACTGCCCTCACCGAACAGGCCGCCCTGCCCGCTTTCCCGCGCATCAGCGGCACTATTGGCGACCGACAGGATCATGTCGGCACCGTCATAGATGGCGGCGCGATTGGGTTCCAGTTCGTCAAACGCACCGGCCGATGCCAGGCTTTCCAGCTGCCGCTTGTTCAGGCCATGAGGATCGATGCGGTTGGCGAGATCCTCGATCGACGAGAACGGACCCTTCTGTGATCGCTCCGTGACCAACGACTGCATCGCCTTCTCGCCGACATTCTTCAACCCCGCCAGTGCGTAGCGGACGACGAGCGGCGCGTTGGCCTGTTCCTCGACGGAGAAATTCGGTCTGCTCTTGTTGATCGCCGGCGCCAACACGGTCACGCCCAGCCGCTTCATGTCATCCACAAAAATGCTGAGCTTGTCAGACTGGTGCATGTCAAAGCACATGGAAGCCGCATAAAATTCGTGGGGATGGTGCGCTTTCAACCAGGCGGTTTGATAAGCGAGCAGCGCATAGGCGGCGGCGTGGCTCTTGTTGAAGCCATAACCGGCAAATTTGTCGATCAAGTCAAAAAGCTCGTTGGCTTGTTCGCTTTTCAGGCCATTTT
>PFTH01000117.1:943-5987 GCA_002789465.1 Candidatus Roizmanbacteria bacterium CG_4_9_14_0_8_um_filter_34_12
CATTTCATTATAAAATACATCTATGAATAAAATAATTTTGGATAAAAATCAGTTAACGGAATTTATTTTAAAAAGCAAATATCAAGTTAATAAAGATTTAAAACTTACCAGCCGTTGCATTGATGGCCGGTATGATAAACAATCTAGAATTCAGAATTTAGAATTCAGAATTCCTGAAATGCAACTACCGGCGTTGGCAATTCCCGGGGCAGATGCCGGAGAACTGGCGTTGATTTTTGCAACCATCAATAATTATGGATTAGAAATGGATGAAAAAAAGGTATGGAAAACTTTGGTTGAAGTGGTTGGTGGAGAGAAGAATTTGCAGTTTCATACTGACTCACATGCGGATAAGAATATCGTTCTGGGTGGATGTGGACATATGAAGCAAATAAATATTGATAGTAAAGCTTATGGCATAACCTCAGAACAATTCTCAATTATCAATTATCAATTTTCGCAAGCAAAGAAATTGGGCGTAGTTGAAACAGATCTTCATGGAGATCATCAAGAGGCAGCTGTGGTTATGGTTCGGGGCAATTTTGGGATTTATCCTCAATTGGAAGTGGAAACTACAACTGGAAAAAGGAATATGCAAATATTTATTTATCATCAAACCCTAGTTGACGAAAGACACAAGATTCTTGCGAAAAAATTAATTGAAAACAGGGCAATCACTGCGCCTTTTGAATTTGATGAGAAATATTTATATGAGGCTTTAAGTGAAACCGGTGAGAATCATTTAATGGAAACGGTCAAACGCTTAGCTGTTGGGTTGCCGATTTATCAGGTAACTTTTAAAAATAATGGCGAGTTTAAGATCGAGGAGATGGGGAAGGTGGAGTAAGAATTATGAATTACGAGTTACGAATTATGAATAAAGAATCGGATTAATAAATTATGAATTACGAGTTATGAATTATGAATCGGAGAAGTTAAAAAACTTCAAACGAGATTTCAAGAAACGATGCTTTCAATTTTCTTTGAATATTATTCGTTTATGTAGTAAATTACGTATTAATAGGAATTGTTGGCCAATATTAGATCAACTAATTCGATCAGCAACTTCAGTCGGGGCTAATATTACTGAGGGTGGTTATGCCGCTTCTAAAAAAGACTTTATTAATTATTTTCAAATTTCCGTGAAATCTTCCTCAGAAACAGAATATTGGCTGTCGATTTTGAAAGAGATCACTACAAACGAAAAACAAACAATAAGTGAATTACTTGACGAAAGTATTCAATTAAGAAAAATAATTTCGACTATAATATTAAATACAAAAAATAATTAAAATTTTTGATTCGTAATTAATAATTCATAATTCATAATTATGATTATTGGTCCAAAAATATTACTTAAGTTAGTTAAGGAAAAAAAACTGGTGGAAAATCTATCCGAACGTGAATTAATTAACCCTGAAGGGGCAGGTTTTGATTTACGGGTAGGAGAGATTTATAAACTTAATGGAGGAAAAGCATTTCTTGGAGAAACCGAACGTGAAACACCAAAAATGAAACTAGTTGTTTCCTATGAAAAAGGCAATAAAAATAAAATTGTTATAAAACCTGGTGAGTTTTATATCGCCACAACAATTGAAAAAGTCAATACTCCTCTTGATATTACCATTAACTTTAAACCACGCACAACCACGTTTCGTAGTGGGCTTTTTTTACGGACGGGAAATGTTGCGCCCGGTTATTGTGGGAAACTATCATTTGCTATTTCTAATGAAGGGCCAATGCCGGTTACGCTTGAAATGGGTTGTAGGATTGTTCATGCGCAGTTTGAATGGGTAGATGGTGGAGGGAATACATATCGTGGACAGTGGCAGGGCGGACGTGTAACAACACAAAAGCGTGAAAAACAAATATGAGGTCAACTTGCCCTCCGAAGCTTTAGCGAAGGAGGGTGGCAAGGAGGAAGAGTGACGACGAAAAAAAGAGAGAAACAGATTTGAGTTTATAAAGTCATAAAGTTCATAAAGTTAAGAAGAAAAAACAATACGATTGACTTTATAAATAGCGTACGTTATTATGTACATATATGGATCCTCAAACAACTATTTCCATTACCGAAGCCAGGAAGAATATTTTTAAGATTGTGTCTGATGTAGAAAAAACCGGAGCACGGTATACTTTAACAGAAAAGGGAAAACCTAAAGCTGTGATACTCTCGGCAGATGAATTTGATTCATGGTTGGAAACAATAGAAGTGATGGAAGATTGGCCAAACTATCAGAAAGATATTGACAAAGTGCACAAAGATATCAAATCTGGGAAATATTTAACCTATCCAACACTTGAAGAGACTATGAAATTAAGTGGGCTTTTTCTAGCCGAAAATAAAGCAAAATATGCTGTACCAAATCAAATACGAGCCAAGCGTCATAAAACAACTAAAAAAAATTCCAAATAAGGATATTCTGCGGATTAATGAGGCGATTAACCAACTGAGACATGATCCATTTGTTGGAAAGAAATTGAAAGGGGAGTTGAGTTCGCAGTATTCACTCCGTGTTTGGCCATATCGGATTATCTATGAGATCTTTAAGTCCTATCTTCTTGTTATAATATTACGTATTGCCCATCGCCAGGGTGTTTATAAAAATTAATTACGAATTATGAGTTATGAATCAAAAATGGAAGGTAATCAATAGTGATAAATTCATAATTAGTAATTAATAATTCATAATTTATTATCTATATGGTTCATCCAGAATATCAATACCTCAATCTTCTTCAGGAAGCGCTTGATCATGGTTTTCGCAAAGTTGATCGTGATCATGGCGTAGCTTCATATAGTTTGTTTGGCCGGCAGATTAGATTTGATTTGTCACAAGGATTTCCTGTTCTAACAACAAAAAGAGTTTATTGGAAAGGAGTTCTGCACGAGCTTTATTGGTTCATGTCCGGGCAGTCGAATATTAAGTATTTAGTTGATAATAATGTACATATTTGGGATGATTATCCGTTTAAAATATACAAAATTAAGAATGATGAATTACGAATTACGAATAATTTAACAAAAGAAGAGTTTGTGGAAAAAATACGGACGGATAGAATATTTGCAGAAAAGTGGGGGAATCTTCCGAGGATTTATGGAGAAATGTGGCGACGCTGGCCCTGTAAATCTTATATTAGAGATTTACAGGGTAAACCTACCCGGACAAAACGGACAATTGATCAACTTGCTTGGGTTATCCAAGAAATCAAAGATGACCCGAACGCACATAATTTAATTGTAAATTCTTGGAATCCGGAATATTTATATAGAATGGCACTTGAAGAAGAAACTTCCTATTTCCCAATCTGTCACAATATGTTTCAAGTTAACATCATAGATGGAAAATTATCACTGCAACTTTATCAACGCAGCGCGGACTTGTTTTTAGGTGTTCCGTTTAACATCGCAAGCTATGCGTTATTAACAATAATATTAGCGAAGATTGCAGGCTATCAACCGGGAGAATTTATTCATACATTCGGCGATGTTCATATCTACGAAAATCATCTGGAGGCAGTGAAAGAACAACTACTGCGTAAACCTCGTCCGTTTCCAACGATAAAATTCAGTCATTCGTTTGAGACAATTGATGAATTTAAGCAGGAATATGTTGTTTTAGATAACTATAATCCTTATCCACCAATAAAGGCAGAGTTAGTGGTATCGGGAGGGTATTTTAAAAAGTAGTTAGTGGTTAGTAGATAGTAGTTAGGTAAAAAGAGATAGTAGAGAGCGGTTAGAAGTTAGGTAAAAAAATGCAAATAAAATCTTTTCGTGATTTGTATGTTTGGCAAAAAGCACATTTATTGGCATTAAATATCTATAAAATCGTTAATGAGTTTCCAAAATCAGAACTATATGGGTTGTCTTCGCAACTTAAAAGAGCGGTAATTTCAGTAACTTCTAATATTGCAGAGGGATTTGCAAGACGATCAAAAAAAGAAAAGATTCAATTTTATTTTATCTCATTAGGATCTATCACAGAAATTGAAAATCAATTAATTCTCGCGAAGGACCTTAGATATTTAAGCGAAAAAATATTTGATGAATTATTTATTCAGTCTGATGAAATTGCAAAAATGATTAATGGTTTAATTAAGAGTATTAAAAATTCCTATCTACCAACTACTAATTCCTAACTACTATGACCATAAGTATCATCGCTGCCATCGGACCTAATCGTGAACTTGGAAAAAATAACAAACTTCTTTGGCATATTCCCGAGGATATGAAGAGATTCAAACAATTAACGAGCGGGCACACGGTGATTATGGGAAGAAAAACGTTTGAGTCAATCGGAAAGCCACTGCCAAATCGCTATAACATTGTGATTACGAGGGATGTTGAGGGATTTGATAGAGTTTATGGTAATTCAAGTCTAAAATTAGGACGAACGTCATTACCGCCCCGTAATAAATACGGGGTAAATTCCGGTGGGTTACAATCCCCTTTAGGGGAAATCCAGGCGAAGTTTCTGGATTCCCTCTTTCGAGGGGATAACAAAACAATCATAACTGCAGTTTCATCGCTTGACGAAGCAATTCAATTTACAAAATCCCTAACTCCTAACTACTTTCTACTAACTACTAACGAGGTTCTCATCATCGGAGGTGGTCAAATTTACGAACAGGCCATCAAAATTGCAGATAAATTATATTTAACAATAGTTGAGCCACGAGATAAAGTAGAAAAAATTGAAGCCGATACATTTTTTCCAGATTATTCTTGCTTCAATAAAACAATTTTAAAAGAAATTTTAAACACAGAAAAATATAAACTAACATTTTTGGAGTTGAGTAGAGCCTAATAGCAATCTCCTTTCCACCGCGGCGGTGGATAGGCTATAGGATTAATTTTTTTACTGCTTGACAAAAGTAAAGTAATATTGTATAAAGTAAAGTATATGCATATTGTTTCTTTATCTTCAAAAAATCAAATAACATTACCTCAAGCGATGCTTTATGCTTTGGGAATACCAAAAAGAAGCAAGTTATTAATTGACAAAACTAACGATGGCTTGTTAATTAAAACCCTACCCAT
>PFTH01000233.1 GCA_002789465.1 Candidatus Roizmanbacteria bacterium CG_4_9_14_0_8_um_filter_34_12
GATCCCAAATAACGGACTAAGTTGATTATGCAGATAACGTACCAAACCCAGATTAATCAAATTAAAATTTAATGTAGGATATTTCAACATTAGACCGGTAATCCCCATTAATAAACTAAAAACTGTAATAATCAAAACTAAAATCCGGTGGAATTTTTTTGCCAATAAATAATATTTAGTCATCCTATTCCCCATCTCAACTCGCTTTTCATAATAATATGATACTATATAAAGACTGTCTTTACAGGACTGTTTTTATTTTTAAATATTTATTTCTATGAATATTGGTGTTTTTGATTCAGGTCTGGGTGGACTTTCGATTTTAAAAGAACTTATTAAGAAACTCCCGCAATATAATTATATTTATTTAGGTGATAATGCTCGCGTACCCTATGGTGGTCGTTCACCAGAAATGGTTTATGAATTCACAACACATGCATTAGATTTTTTATTTTCTCAAAACTGCCATCTTGTGATTCTTGCCTGCAACACTGCCTCTTCAACTGCGCTACGAAAAATTCAACATAAATTTATTCCTCAAAAATATCCTGATAAAAAAGTTTTAGGCGTGATTAAACCAACCGCTGAAACTGTGGTAGAAAATACAGCAAAAAAAGTGGGAATTATTGCAACATATTCAACTGTAAAATCACAGAGTTTTATAAAAGAAATTAACAAGCTTAATCCGTCAATAAAAATTTGGCAAAACCCCGCTCCACTTCTTGTTCCAATCATTGAAGAAAATGAATTAAAGTGGAAAGGATTAAAGCTAATTTTAAAAAAATACTTACAACCTTTATTGACTCATCAAATCAATACTCTAGTCTTGGGTTGTACTCATTATGGTTTGATTGAAGAAACCATTCAACAAATGATTGGGAAAAAAATAAAAGTTATCCATCAAGGCAAAGTGGTTACGCAAAAATTAAAAGAATATCTTACCAAACATCCTGATTTAAATCGTAAGTTGGCGAAAAAATCAAAATACCAATTTTTTGTTACTGACTTAAGTCCTCGTTATGAAAAAATGGCGCACTTCTTTTTCTCAAAACCAATTCAGATCAAACAGGTTCATTTAACGTAACTAAATATAATCTTTTTATATTTTTTTATAGTAAATTTCGCTCCAGAATGAAGCGGTCGAGGAAGTTTATTTATCTTAAACCAACCGATTTCATCCATTTTCTCCGGATTATTAATCTTGACTTTTTTTCTATCCACTCGGACTATAAAATTCACAATTAACCAGTGTGTTTTAAAACCATTATTTTCGCGAAGTAATGAATGAGCTGGGAAGTGTTTTTCAATTTTACCTACCACTCCATACTCTTCCTTTACTTCACGTAGTACGCATTCTTCCAAGTTTTCGCCAAAACGCAGTTGCCCTCCACCAAAATCCCACCTTCGCTGTTCATCACGACATTTATCACTACGCTTATGCAGTAAAAAATTACCGGCGCCATCATGACAGATAAAAACCGTACTAATTCCGATATAGTCAACGCCTGGTTTCATATGTCTATATTTTATTATAAATATTCGTATTGACAAAGTGAATAATTGTTTACTATACTGGTGAACGAAGGTTTACTAAAAAACTAATTCAAATGTCAAACATCAAAGATCAAAGTTACAGTTTAAATCTAAAAAATAATTAATAGATTTATAATTTTTAGTTATATTTCTAACATTTAACATTATTATCGTGAATGAATTAATCAACGAAAAAATCAGCGTTATCACTTCTTACAACCGAGAAACCGGAATAATAATGCCAAAGAAAATCCGCTGGCAGGGACGAGACTATTTAATTAATAGATTAACTTATTATCATCGTGCCCGGATGGGACGAGTACTATTACACATTTTTCATGTCACCGATGGACAACTGGATTTCCGGCTTCAACTTAACAGCGAAAGCTTGACATGGATATTAGAGGAGGTCTGCGATGGAAACCCAAATTAACCATAATTCACCGACCATCATGCATATTGATCTAAATTCCTGTTTTGCTACAGTTGAACAACAGGCTAATCCTCATCTGCGTGGAAAACCATTGGTGATTGCCGCCTACACTTCCCCTGGCGGTTGCGTACTGGCTCCGTCAATTGAAGCAAAAAGATATGGAATAAAAGTAGGAATGACTGTCCGTGACGCGCGATTAATTTATAAAAACGTCATTGTCCGTGATCCAGACCCAGTTTTGGTCCGTGATGTTCATATTAAATTCCGGAATATTTGCAAAACTTATTCACCAGTTGTAATTCCTAAGTCAATTGACGAGGTGGTAATTGATTTTATCAATACGCCGGCCCTACAGCACGGGTTAATTAATATTGCTCAAGAAATAAAAACGCGTTTTCGCAGTGAAATTGGAGAGTGGATTTCTTGTAATATTGGAATTAGTACTAACCGTTTTCTAGCCAAACTAGCTGCCTCACTCCATAAACCCGATGGATTGGATATAATAGATCATTACAATCTTAAAACTATTTATTCTCAAATTAAATTAACCGACCTAAATGGCATAAACACCCGCTATGAAGCTCGGTTGAATACGGTAGGAATTTTCACCCCTCTGCAATTTTTCGCAGCATCAGCAGTTTTTCTAAAAAAGTCCGTGTTTAAAAGCATTGTTGGTTATTATTGGAATCTGCGTCTACATGGTTTTGAAGTCGATGATGTTGAGTTTAAACGAAAAAGTTATGGCCAAGATTATTCTTTGGGTAAAAAAACTGCTGACCGGCAAATTTTAGCAAAATATATTATGAAGATGTGTGAAAAACTGGGAAGGCGCATGCGCCATGCCGGTAAAGCTGCATTGGGAATTCATATTGGATTGATTTATGAAAACTGGACATATTGGCATCGGGGACGAAAAGTAAACCAACCGCTTTACAATACTCAAGAAATTTTTATGAAAGCAATGTGGGTTTTTAATCAGCAACCAGATATTAAGACCGTCACTAAAATATCAATTAGTTGTTATGATTTAATTCCCGGCCAACCAAATCAATTAAGCCTACTTGATGATTTGCAAACTGATAAGAAAAGAAATCTTTTCAACGCACTTGATAAAATCAATGATCGTTATGGCGAATACGTAATCACTCCGGCTTTGATGATGGGAATGAACGATCTAATTCTTGATCGCGTTGCTTTCGGTGGAACAAAAGAATTGGAAGATTTATATTATTGACTATATTGTACATTATGTATATAATGTCTATTATTATGAATAATGTTTTTATTTCCGCTACCAACTTGAAAAATAATGTTGCTGATATACTAACCAATGTCTATTTTTATAACAGAACTACAGTTGTTAAAAGGTATGGTAAACCAATTGCTAAAATTATTCCCTATAAAGCAGATGTTGCAATAAAAAATGACATGGATGTTGATAAATATTTTGGTATATTGCCTGATTTCCCTATACCAAAAAGAAAATTCAATCACAAAGTTATATTATGAAATACCTCCTAGATACTAACGTTCTCATTAATCATCTCCGTGGCAAAAATAGAATCGATAAAACCATAATAAAATCAGGCGTAGCTATTAGTATCATTACTTGGGCTGAATTAATTTATGGCACTTATAAGTCAGTTAATAAAGAAAAATCATTGGCGATAATCAAAGCATTGATTGAAGATTTACAAATAACAATTCTTTCTCTTAATGAAAAAGTGGTATTTCAATATGCTGAATTAAAGGTTGAGCTGGAAAAAACCGGTAAAATACTAGATGATTTTGATCTATTGATCGCAGCAACAGCAATGACTAATAAGATTACTCTTGTAACTCATAATACTAAACACTTTCGCCGAATTTCAACACTAAAAATTTATTAATTCTTCTTTCCAAATATTGTAATAATGTTGGCACGGGAAACTTTTACACATCCGCTATCCCATTGAGGGTCTTCAAGAATAGATTGATAGGGTTGATGGGAATAAATCCAATAAAACGATACAATTTGACTTGCAGAAACTGGGGCATCAAATGTTTGTGCCAACTCAACTGCTTTTTTCATCATAATGCTTTTGTCATTAACCACCCTAATTGATTCAAAATGCTTTGAATATGTCGTTGTTTCAAGTTCGTTAACTTGAGATTCGGTAAAACTACATAATGCATCATCTTGGCTTAACAACGGAAGATCGAGCCTAACTCGATATAGATTGATTTCATCGATTAACTCCTTTTCAGTTGTCATTTTCTTATCGGTTGGATAACCAATAATATTGAAAAAAAATGTTAAATAATAATTTTTTATGGTGTTTATTTGGGACAAGACTGATCCTTGTTTTGCTTGTTTTTGAGCCAAACTTTTTATATTGTTCAAGTTTAAAAATAAAGATGCAGAGAAAATTCCAACAATAATTAATAAGATAAAAAACATTAAGGCTAGTTTATTTGTAAATAAAATTTCTTGAAGCTTAATAAAAACACGAATTGTTGTCATAAGAATAAAACCAATTAAAACTAAGAAATTAAAAGAAAAAAATCCAATCAGTAAGTTGGTATCCAATGGAATTGATTGGCGATTGAGAAAGAAAATATAACCAGCCAAAATCATTAGACTGATATACCAAAGTATAAAAAGCAATGTATGCAGTAGTGGAATTACTTTTATTTCCATAGCAAAAACGGCTGGCGCGCAAACCGTCTTAATATCAGTCTAATATAAATTCAGAAAATAAAGAGGGAAAAAGAATTTCGTTTTTAACAAATTCTCGTAGGAAAATTACACTTTACTCACTACAAGTCTTTCAACTAAAACATCATCTGGTCGAGTTAGTGTAAAAACAACTATGTCTGCAATATCGTCGGTTTTCATCATCCATGGTTGATTATGGGGATTTGGTCGCTTTGCTTTTTCATAAAGCATGCTATCAAAGCCTCCCGGATGAAATGCTGTTACTTTAATTTTTGTTTCATTTAATGAATCTCGAAGGGCTTTTGTAAAACCAGTCATCGCCCATTTTGATGCTCCGTATGTTTTCCAAAGTGAGTTATCCCCTGATGGTGTATCATTTGCTCCTGATGTTGATATAACATTAAAAATGTGGCCCTGGTTTTTTTGTTGAAAGATCGGTAAAACTTCATAAGTAAATTGAATATTCCCAAGGACATTTGTTTCTAAAGCGGTTTTCCTAAGTTGAGGATTTTCTTTTTCAAGAAACTCATCTGTCCAAATCCCTGCATTATTAACCAAAATATCAATGGTTTTATATTTCTTTAATATTTTTTGAACTGTTTGTTTAACTTCTTCTAGATCTCGCAGATCACAAACAAAATATTCTACAGTTCCACCTTTTTGTATTATTATCTCTTTTGTCTGTTGCAGTTCTTTTTCTGTTCTGGCAACTAAAGCTACTTTAGCTCCAAGCTCTGCAACCTTTATCGCAACTGATTTTCCAAGTCCAGAATCTGCAGCCAGTAAAGAGAAGAAAGAGGTCGGGAGGTAGCGCTTGCCGCGCCTTTACCCTGAGGAACGTAGGGCGCCTCCGCGGCTAGCGCGTCAAATCCGCCTTTTTTGAAACTTGCGGACAGCCGCCGATCCTTTAAAAAGAAGTTCGAGCCGACAGTTTTTGCCATGATAGATAA
>PFTH01000107.1 GCA_002789465.1 Candidatus Roizmanbacteria bacterium CG_4_9_14_0_8_um_filter_34_12
CATTACTAAATTATTTAGCAGATATATATACAGTTTCACAAAATCCAGTTGGAGTACCTTCGCTGGCAATTCCATGCGGGTTTAGTAAAGAAGGATTGCCAATTGGAATGCAACTGGTGGGAAAAATGTTTTCTGAAGATCTTTTATTAAAACTGGGTTATCATTATCAGTCAATAACAGACTGGCATAAAAAAAGCCCAGGCTTGATTAGTAAGTAAATTATTAAGATAGTAATTGCCAAATGAATTGTCATCCCCTCGATGGAGGGGATCCAGTATATAATTACCTTATAAATAATGTATATTATGTCTGGATTCCCATCTACATGGGAATGACAAAAGCAGGCATTTCGATTGTTATTAGAAGCAGAAATTATCCGTATGGAATACAGAATTAATCAATCAGCTGAATTTAACGGAAAAGAAGTGACTTTAAAAGGTTGGGTTTATAATAAACGCTCAAGTGGGTCAATTGTGTTTTTACAACTGCGGGATGGCAGCGGTTTTATACAAGGAGTTGTAGTAAGAAGTGAGGTTGATGAACAAGTATTCAAATACGCAGATAAAGTAACACTGGAATCTTCTGTTATTGTCACCGGAATTGTTAAAGAAGAAAAAAGATCACCCACAGGATATGAAATAATGATCAAAGATATCAATATTGTAAGTATGTCAGCAGAATATCCAATTGGAAAAAAAGAACACGGACCGGATTTTTTACTTTCTCATCGACATTTATGGCTTCGAAGCAAAAGACAGTGGGCGATTCAAAGAGTTCGAAATACAATAATAAATGCAATATTTGAACATTTGAACAATGAAGGTTATATTAAAATCGACGCCCCGATTTTTACCCCAAATGCATGTGAGGGAACTACCACTTTGTATCCAGTGCCATATCTACCTGCATGGAAAGAAGATTTTGATAAAGAAAAGATTTCAAAAGGAAAGTATGACATTACTAATAGTGATAATTTTCCATTTGTTTATTTATCCCAATCCGGACAACTTTACATTGAAGCAGCGATTTTTGCCCATGGAAAAGTTTTTGATTTTGGGCCAACTTTTCGAGCAGAAAAAAGTAAAACCCGAAGACATTTAACAGAGTTTTGGATGATGGATGCAGAAGCTGTTTTTGTGGAACATGCACAAAATATGAAAGTTCAGGAAAAATTAATAACTTTTATTGTCTCAACAGTTTTAAAAAATAATATAAACGAGTTAAAAATTCTTGAACGTGATATTAAGCCACTACAACAAACAGCACTTGGTGATTATCCTGTCATTTCGCACAAAGAAGCAGTTGTCAGACTAAAAAAAAGCAATATTAATATTGGTGAAAGAGATGATTTTGGAGCTGAGGCTGAAACTATTCTTTCAAACCAGTTTGATCGCCCTTTTTTTATTGAAAAATATCCAAAGGAGATAAAGGCATTTTATATGAAAGAAGACAGTGAAGATCCAACTCGAGTGTTAAATAGTGACATGCTTGCTCCTGAAGGTTATGGTGAGATTATCGGTGGAAGTCAGAGGGAAGATGATTACGATAAATTATTAAGTCGAATACGGGAACATAAACTTAATGAATCTGATTTCCAATGGTATTTGGACCTTCGAAAATATGGAAGTGTACCACACAGTGGTTTTGGTGTTGGATTGGAAAGACTGGTCAGTTGGATTTGTAAGCTTGATCATTTGCGCGAAAGCATTCCGTTTCCAAGAATGATGGAGAGGTTTAACCCATAATAAATATGATACGAATAAAACAAAACAACAGAGTCAGGCGCCGACTGGTGCCTGATGCGAATGCCACGAATATACGAATTTAAAATAAATTGTTAAACTGTTAAATTGCTATATTGTTAAAAATATTATGAATAATATGCAGTATGAACCGGTGATTGGTTTGGAAATTCACGTTGAAATCAAAACAAAGTCAAAAATGTTTTGTGGGTGTAATGCTAATCATTTTGGCGTTAAACCAAATACGCATTGTTGCCCTGTTTGTTTAGGACTGCCAGGTGCACTTCCGGTTCCAAATAAACGCGCAATTGAATGGTGTGTGCTGTTGGGAAAAGCATTAAACTGTAAAATTTCTTCATTTTCCAAATTTGACAGGAAAAATTATTTTTACCCGGATTTGGCAAAGGGATATCAGATAAGTCAGTATGATGAACCTATCGCGACCAATGGTAGCATTGTCATCGCGACCCCGCTTAGCGGGGGAAGCAATCCCGTTAATATAATGCATCCTATCGGTAACGAGATTGCCACGTCCCGACTAAAAGTCGGGACTCGCAATGATACTATGATAGTAAGAATACATCGTGTTCATATGGAAGAAGATACAGGGAAGTTGATTCATAAAGACGGAGATACTTTGGTTGATTTTAACCGCAGTGGAGTTCCGTTGGTTGAAATTGTGACCGAACCGGATTTTCATAGTTCCGAAGATGTGGTCATTTTTCTCAAAGAGCTTCATACAATTATTCGCTATCTTAATATATCAGATGCAGATATGGAAAAAGGGACGATGAGGATGGAACCAAACATAAGTGTGGGAGTAGTGCAAAGTTCAAAGTTCAAAGATCAAAGTTCAAATCAAATTCAAAATTCAAAATTACCAAACTATAAAGTTGAGGTGAAGAATATTAATTCGTTTAATTATGTGAAGAGGGCAATCGAATATGAGGTGAAGCGTCATATTGAAATTTTGGAAAAAGGAGAAACTCCAATTCAAGAAACACGAGGATGGAACAGTGAGAAAAACATCACATATTCACAAAGGACAAAAGAAGATGCACACGATTATCGTTATTTTCCTGAACCGGATATTCCTCCATTTGAGTTTAGTGATGAATATATCGAATCAATTGCAAAAACTATTCCTGAACTACCACAACAAAAAATGGATCGATTCATAAAAAACTTTAAACTAAAAGATAGCGATGCTTTTATTTTAACAAGAGATAAGGACTTAGCAAAAAAGTTTGAATCTGTTTTGTTAAATCCAGAAATAATAAAGATAAAAGTATCGCCACAGGAGGTTGCCAACTTATTTTTAAACAAACTCAGAAATAAATTATCGTTATTTAAAACAGATCAAGCGTTAATTGAAGAAATAATATCAATTATTAGATTAAAAGGGGATATAAAGAGTTCTCTTGTTTCAATTCCTGATGAAGTATTTAACAAAATAATTCAGGCTAATCCTAAAGTTATTACTGACTACAAATCCGGAAAGCAAAATGCAATTATGTTCTTAGTTGGGCAGGTGATGAAGGAGATGAGAGGGAAGGCAGATGCTAAACTAGTTATAGAAGCGCTCAAGCAAAAATTGACCTAATTGACCTAATTAACCTAATTTTTAAATAAATCCCAAAAACCAATTGGAAATTGGGAATTATTTAGGTTAATTAGAATAATTAGAAATTAGAAATTTTATTATGTCATTCGTTCACTTACACCTCCATACGGAATATTCTCTACTTGATGGCATGTGCCGGATTGAGGAAACCATTGCGCGTGCGAAAGAAATGGGAATGCCGGCAGTGGCGATCACTGATCATGGAAATATGTATGGTGCGTTTAAATTTTTTATCAAAGCCAAAGAGATGGGAGTTAAGGCAATTATCGGTGTTGAGATATATAAAGCAAAAAAGTCCCGTTTTGATAAACAACCACATCAGGAAAAAGATCAATTCCATCTTGTTTTACTTGCAAAAAATCTTCAGGGTTATAAAAACTTAATCAAAATTGTCACGATTGCCAACTTAGAAGGTTTTTATTATAAACCCCGATGTGATTTTAAAATTTTAAAAAAATATAGTGAAGGATTGATTGCACTTTCAGGATGTTTAAGTGGAGAGATTGCCAGTCTAATCTTGGAGGATCAGCCGAAAGAAACAGAAAGAGTTTTACAACAATACTTAGAGATATTCAAAGATGATTTCTATCTTGAACTGCAGCGCTATCCAAAAATGGAAAAACAAGATAAAGTCAATGAAGCACTAGTTAAACTATCAAGAAAATTTGGAGTGCCACTGGTTGCCACTAATGATGTTCATTATCTTAATAAAGACGATGCTTATGCTCAAGAAATTTTGCTTTGTATTCAAACCGGTAGAAATATCTATGAAAAAGATCGTCCAATGTCAATGCTGGACAATCCGGAAATGTATTTTAAATCACCTGATCAAATGAAAGGAACCTTTATTGATTACCCGGAAGCAATTGAAAACACCGTTGCAATTGCAAATAAATGTAATTTAGAAATTCCATATGGAAAATGGATTGTTCCTGAATTTCCAACACCAAATGCAATTTCCGCAGAACAATATCTTCGTCAACTGGTTGAGGAAAGAAAGTCGCGTGTTATTGGTTTTGATAAAAAGATTATCGAAGATAGATTAAGTTATGAATTGAATATTATTGTTAAAAAAGGTTATTCGACCTATTTCTTAATTGTTCAGGACTTTGTTAATTGGGCGAAGAATCACGAAGTTGCTGTGGGTCCGGGAAGAGGATCTGTTGCTGGATCATTGGTTGCATACGTGTTGCGAATAACAGATATAAATCCATTGGAGTATAATTTACCGTTTGAGAGATTTTTAAATCCAGATAGGCCAACCCCACCTGACATTGATATTGATTTTGCTGATGTTCGTCGGGATCAAGTACTACATTATGTGACAAAAAAATATGGTGAAGAAAAAGTTGGACAAATTATCACATTTGGGACAATGGAAGCAAGAATGGCAGTGCGTGATGTGACACGCGCCCTCGGAATGTCTTATTCGCAAGGGGATCGATTGGCAAAAATGATACCGGTTGGTAAACAAGGATTTTCTATGAGCATTGCTCAAGCATTGGAAGAATCACCTGCATTAAAATTTGCCTATCAAACTGAATCAGAAACAAAAAAAGTTCTTGATGTTGCCCAGAGAGTGGAAAAGCTTTCAAGACATGCTTCCGTGCATGCTGCCGGAGTAGTGATTGCTGATAAAGATTTAATTGAGTATGTTCCGTTACAACGGGAAGTTAAAGAGGGAAGGATTATTACTCAATATGATATGTACTGCTTAGATTTAAACGCAGTCTCAGACAATAAAGCAGTTGGGTTAATGAAGATTGATTTTCTGGGACTTCGAAACTTAACCATACTTGAGCAAGCTTTACTCTACGTTCAAGAAACCACAGGTAAAAAAATTGATATTCATGATGTACGTTTAGATGATAAATTAACATATGAATTAATCAGTCGAGGAGAGACAATTGGTGTTTTTCAACTGGAATCACCTGGAATGCGACGTTTGGCAAAAGATCTTCAACCCTCAAAAATGTCAGACATTTCTGCTATGGTGGCTTTATATCGTCCCGGACCAATGGATCTTATTCCAGCCTTTTTAGAAGGTAAACAAAATGCAAAAAAAATTCATTACTTACATAAAGATTTAGAGCCAGTGTTATCAGAGACTTACGGAATTTTGGTTTATCAAGAACAAGTAATGGAAATTGCACATA
>PFTH01000137.1 GCA_002789465.1 Candidatus Roizmanbacteria bacterium CG_4_9_14_0_8_um_filter_34_12
GTAAACTTGCTGACTGTTCGGAAAAAGATCCGGCTCTTTCAGAATTATTTATGGTTGAAGGTAACTCTGCAGGTGGCACAGCCAAACAAGGAAGAAACCGTAGATTTCAAGCAATCTTACCACTTCGAGGAAAAATCTTAAACACAGAACGCGCATATTTAGATAAAGTACTTGCATTCAAAGAAATCAAGGATCTGGTAATCGCCCTTGGAACCGGAATTGGAGAGACAATTGATTATAAAAAACTACGTTATCATAAAATTGTTATCATGACCGATGCTGATGTTGACGGTGAACATATCAGAACTTTGCTTTTAACTTTTTTCTTCCGTCATATGCCTCAAATCATTTTAAACGGACATCTTTATATTGCTCAACCGCCTTTGTATAAAGTCCAAGTTGGTAAAAAAATCAGCTATGCCTATTCTGAAGAGGAAAAGGACAAAGTTGTAGAGAAGTTAACCACTGATAATGCTAATGTTAATATTAATCTTCAACGCTATAAAGGTTTGGGAGAAATGAATCCGGAACAACTATGGGAGACAACCATGGATCCAGAAAAACGCACGCTTAATCAAGTTTCAAGTCCTGATGCTCAAGAAGCTGATTATGTCTTCTCAATGCTAATGGGAGATGAGGTCCCACCAAGAAAAAAATTTATTGTGGCGCATGCAAAACTCGCTAATTTGGATATATAACTGATATAACGATTATAATATTTATAATCATTATATTTTTTATAAATTTTATCAATTAATTAACCATGTTCAGTCTAATCACCCAAGCAGTTCCAGTTGCAATTATTATTAGTTTTTTATCACTCATTTATTGTATTTTCCTAATCACGCAGGTTCTTCGTCATCCTCGTGGTGATAAAAAAATGAATGCGATTTCCGATGCAATTCAGACCGGTGCAAATGCATATATGAAGCGTCAATACACGGTAATATCAATTGTTGGTTTGATTATTTTTATTCTTTTATTTTTCGGATTGGGAAAGCTCACAGCAATTGGATTTGCGGTTGGGGCAATCTTTTCTGCGGTTGCTGGAATCACCGGAATGGCACTATCAGTCCGTAGCAATATTCGCACTGCTCAAGCTGCAAAAAGTGGGCTAGCCAAAGCATTTAATATCGCCTTTGCCGGCGGATCAGTCACTGGTTTAATGGTTGCAGGATTAGCACTTCTGGCAATCTCTGGTTTTTATTATTTTATTACTTTGTTTAATAAGGGCGGAGTTTTAGATATTCAACCCTTAGTTGCTCTTGGATTTGGAAGTTCATTAATCTCTGTTTTTGCTCGTCTAGGTGGTGGTATTTTTACAAAATCGGCTGATGTAGGAACAGATATGGTGGGAAAATTGGAAAAGGGAATTCCTGAGGATGATCCAAGAAATCCTGGTGTCATTGCTGATCTAGTTGGTGATAATGTTGGCGATGACGCAGGAATGGCCGCTGATCTTTTTGAAACTTATGTAATCACAGCTGTTGCCGCCATGATTTTAGGACAGTTAATGTTTGCAAAAAATGTTTTAGTAATCTACTATCCATTAATAATCGGTGCGGTTTCCATTATCGCCAGCATTATTGGTTCACTGTTTGTCCGTCTGAAAGGGAAAAATATCATGGGAGCGTTGTACATGGGTTTAAGTGTTAGTGCAATTTTAGCATTAATAGGTTTTTACTTGACAACACAGGTATTATTTCCTCATGGTTTAATGGGTAAAACCCTCATTCCAACAGAGTTTTTGTTTTATTGTTCAATTGTTGGAATAGTTATTACCTTTGGAATGGTGGTTATCACTGAATATTTCACCTCAAAAAACTTCGGACCGGTCAAAACCATCGCCCAAGCATCAACCACCGGTCATGGAACCAATGTGATTGCCGGATTGGCAGTTTCCATGAAATCAACCTTGGCTCCAATTCTTTTAATCTCAGCTGGAATTTTAATTTCATATAATCTAGCTGGTCTTTATGGAGTTGCTATCTCTGCTATGAGTATGTTGTCATTAACCGGAATAATCGTAGCAATTGATGCTTTTGGACCAATCACAGATAATGCCGGTGGAATTGCAGAAATGAGTGGTTTAAGCGCAGCAGTTCGTGAAAGCACCGATGCGCTTGATGCGGTTGGCAACACCACAAAAGCTGTTACCAAAGCCTATGCAATTGGTTCGGCCGGACTAGCAACTTTAGTATTGTTCGCTAGTTATGTGCAAGAATTAATGAAAAATACAAAATTCGTGGAAATGCAAAATACTTTCTCTCTTTCTGATCCAAACGTAATTGTTGGATTATTCATTGGAGGAGCACTACCGTATATTTTTGCCGCTCTAGCAATGGAAGCGGTCGGAAAAGCCAGCACCGCAGTTGTTAATGAAGTCCGACGTCAATTCAAAGAAATTAAGGGAATAATGTCAGGAAAAGCAAAGCCAGATTATGCAAAAGCAGTTGACATTGTTACGCAGTCAGCTATTCATCAAATGATTCTTCCAACACTTATCCCAGTAATTACACCAATCATTGTTGGTTTTACACTCGGTCCAATTGCACTTGGTGGAGTTTTAATCGGAAGCATTATTACTGGATTATTTTTAGCAATTTCCATGACCACAGGCGGAGCCGCCTGGGATAATACTAAAAAATATATTGAAGCGGGTAATCTTGGCGGTAAAGGAAGTTTTGCTCATCAATGTGCGGTTACCGGTGACACAGTCGGTGATCCATACAAAGACACTGCTGGCCCGGCAATCAATCCTATGATTAAAGTATTGAATATCGTTGCGTTATTAATTGCAGCTTTTCTTGTCTAATGTCAAACACAATCCAAACTACCGAAATTAGTGGTGAAATGAAGCGTGCATATTTAAATTATGCAATGTCAGTGATTGTTTCCCGTGCACTTCCTGATGTCCGTGACGGCTTAAAACCAGTTCATCGTCGTATTTTATATGCGATGCATAAACTTGGTTTAACAACTAGCGCACGTTTTTCTAAATCAGCGAAAGTGGTTGGAGAAGTTT
This sequence comes from Candidatus Roizmanbacteria bacterium CG_4_9_14_0_8_um_filter_34_12, assembly GCA_002789465.1. Classification (GTDB taxonomy): domain Bacteria; phylum Patescibacteriota; class Microgenomatia; order UBA1406; family GWC2-37-13; genus UM-FILTER-34-12. Next base: position 3,026 of record PFTH01000137.1, read on the forward strand.
TAGGAAAATATCATCCACATGGAGATAGCTCAGTATACGAAGCCATCGCCCGCATGGCACAAGATTTTACGATGCGTTACCCACTAATTAAAGGACAGGGAAATTTTGGATCAATTGATGGTGATCCGCCAGCTGCAATGCGTTATACCGAAGTAAAGATGGCTAAAGTAGCTGAAGAAATGATGATGGATATTGATAAAGAAACTGTTCCTTGGATTGATAATTTTGATGGGACCCTTAAAGAACCGGTTTATTTAACTGCCAAACTTCCAAATTTATTACTGATGGGAGCTGAGGGAATTGCTGTTGGAATGGCAACAAAAATCCCACCTCATAATCTCGAGGAGGTGGTTGATGCAATCTGTGCAATGATTGAAAAAGCTAAATTACATAAAACTGAAGGAATAAAAACTGAAACAAAACTAACGGATGATGTAAAGATTCCCGCTCTTTCTGCGGCAAGAAATTTGACATTTGATATTACTCTAGATGAACTAATGGAGTTCATTAAAGGACCAGATTTTCCAACCTATGGCGCAATTTACGGCACCTCAGAAATTCGTCTCGCTTATGCAACAGGAAAAGGAAAGCTTATGGTACGTGCAAAGGTAGTTGATGAGGAGATTGATAAAGAAACACCTGGTCGTCAAGCAAGAATGGCAATTATTGTTAAGCAGTTACCGTATCAAGTGAACAAAGCTAACCTGGTGGAAAAAATTGCGCATTTGGTGACAGATAAAAAAATTGTAGGTATTTCTGATCTGCGTGATGAATCTGATCGGGATGGAATTCGCATTGTTATTGAACTTAAACGTGATGCGTCTTATAAAAAAGCATTAAACAATTTATATAAATACACCGAATTACAAACTTCATTTCCAATTAATATGGTTGCGCTTGCTGATGGAATTCCTCATACATTTTCTCTCCAAGGAATTCTAGAACATTATCTACGTCATCGTGTGGAAATTATAACAAAACGCAGTGAATTTGAATTGGCACAAGCCAAAGCTCGCGCTCATATCCTTGAAGGTTATCTAATTGCGCTTGATAATATCGATGAAGTAATTCAGGTGATTAAAAAAGCTGCTAATGAACCAGAAGCGAAAGTCAAGTTAATGAAAAAATTCGGATTTTCTGATCTTCAGGCACAAGCAATTTTGGAACTGCAACTGCGCCGTTTGACCGGATTGGAACGCAGTAAAATCGAAGATGAACTAACAATGCTTAAAGAAACCATTGCTTATTTGGAAGGACTTCTTAAGGATGTGTTTAAAGTTCTTAAGGTTATTAAAAACGAAATACTGTATTTAAAAGAAAAATATGGTGACGGACGAAAAACTCAAATTTTTAAAGCCAGACCAGGAGAAATCACTGATGAACAATTAATTGAAAACAAAGAAGTAATTGTTGTTATGACCAAGGAAGGATATATCAAACAAGTTGTTCGTGAAACATTTAGAGTACAAAATCGGGGTGGTAAGGGAGTAGCAGGAATGGAAACAAAAGACACGGACAATGTTTATCAAATTTCTACAGCCATGGCACATGATTATATTCTATTCTATACTAATCAAGGCCGTGTTTTCCAAACACGCGTATGGGAAGTGCCTTTGGGATCACGAATCTCAAAAGGAAAAGCCATGGTTAATCTTTTGACACTGCGACCAGATGAAAAAGTCACATCTTTCTTAACATATACCGCTTCTTCTGACCTGGCAAAATCATTCGTTTTGATGTGTACAAAAAAAGGGACTGTCAAAAAAACCAAGTTTACGGATTTTGCCAATATTCGCACCAATGGAATAATCGCGATCAAGCTTGATGCAGATGATGAACTACTTTGGGTAAAAATCTCTCACGGTAGTAACTATCTCATGCTAATCAGTAGTCATGGAAAAGCAATTATTTTGAATGAGACGGAAATTCGCTCCACTGGACGCTCATCTCGAGGTGTGCGTGGAATGAATTTGGAATCAACAGATGAAGTTTCAGCTGCTGATGTCTTTGCCCAAGCAGAGTTTAAGAAAAATTTATTTGTTGTTGGTGAACGTGGCGTTGGTAAAAAAACCAGTCTTTCGCTTTTCAAAGGTCAACATCGTGGAGGAAAAGGTGTGAAAGTCGCATCAATGGATGAAAAGATCGGACAGATTGCATTTGCACAGATTATTAACAATCCCGAAGCCACAGTCATCATCACAAGCAGCCAAGGACAGGTAGTCAAAATCCCAATTTCCAGTATTCCTTCCCGTTCACGCACTGCCAAAGGCGTCATCCTCATGCGCTTCTCTGATAAAACTGATAAGGTTGTTAGTGCGACGTTTATCTGAACAGGGAATAGTAGATAGTAGTTAGGAGTTAGGAGAAACTTTGTCATCTCGAACCGCATTTAACGCGGGCATCTTACATAAAAATTATAGTAGTCCTAACTCTTGTAACAATAGGAGCCCTAAACCGATCAGAGTAATAACAGCTACCGTTG
>PFTH01000005.1 GCA_002789465.1 Candidatus Roizmanbacteria bacterium CG_4_9_14_0_8_um_filter_34_12
GATTTTTACAAATTTAAGAGTATAATATTGTTTATAATTTGGTAAAAGCGTTGAGGACAGAAATACCCTGTTTGAGCTGAAAAGTCGAAAGAGAATAAAAGACTTAAGTAGATTTTTTCGGGAGTTCCCGTCACAGAACTAGCGTGTGTCACAGCGAAACGGAGCACGTCAACAATAAGCTATTATTGTTCACGTTTTCCCGCCGACACGGCGGGTTTTTTGTAAAACGATAATAGGAATCAAGGTGGTACCGTCTTAGATTAAGACCCTTGTTAAATCAGAAATTTATTTTCTGGTTTGGCAAGGGTTTTTTATGTAGCTGTTTACGATCCTTTAGGGAGTAAATACAGATACATAATTCGCCAAATATCGCACCACGAGCCACAGTAGAAATCTACTAAGGCGAGTGGGAAGATATGGCGGATTGGTAGAGTCGAGCCTGAACGAAGGAGGATCGTTTCCGCAGATGGCAGAACGGCGATGCAAAGGTCTGTAAAACCTTATAAAGTAGGTTCAACTCCTACTCTGCGGACTATGATAGGAGTAATATTTAATACAACTGTGGTTTTTATTGGATGTCTAGTTGGGTTGAAACTGGGTAAAAAAATTCCTACCCAGCTACAAAATACCCTAATTAATCTATTGGGTTTAATTGTAATTGTCTTGGGAGTAAAAATGGCTTTAGGAACTAAAAATTTTATTATTCCAATGTTGAGTATTTTAGTCGGAGCAACATTTGGAGAATTGATAAAACTTGATGAATTGATAACTAATAATTTAACAAAATTATTAAAGAAAATTTCATTTTCTAATCATAAAGAAATTATTCAAACTTTTATTACCGCCAGTTTATTGTTTTGTGGTGGACCAATGACGATTTTTGGTTCAATCGAAGCTGGTCTGACAGGTAAAAATCAAACGTTAATTATTAAGGGAATTCTAGACGGGATTACAGCCATTCCTCTAGCCGCTTCACTAGGTAAGGGAGTCATTTTTGGTAGTATAACAATTTTTATGATGCAGTCGATTTTGGTCGTATTAGCGGGATTATTAAGAAACTTTTTTACAATATTTCTCGTTAACGAAATCACTGCTGTTGGTGGATTATTGTTAATGGTAATAGGACTAAATATGATGAAAATAAATAAAGAAATTAAGTCAATTAATCCCTCTCAGGGTTTAATTCCCCGACGCTTGCGTCGGTATGCGTTTATAATAGATGCGTGAGCATCTATATTCACAAAAGTCATAA
>PFTH01000207.1 GCA_002789465.1 Candidatus Roizmanbacteria bacterium CG_4_9_14_0_8_um_filter_34_12
AACTATGAAGCGGTAAATAAGGCTTTCTGCCTAAATTAGCAATATTTATGCAAGCTCTACCGCCGGGCGCTAAAATTTTTAAGTTTCAAAGTGGACTTCTTTTTCAAATTCCTTTGGTATTTTATCAATGATATGGTTTACCATAAAAATTTTGTCATTGAATTTTACCCTTCTCAACCACCCGTCATTATCAAAACTTTCCTCTATAAGTGCGTAAGTAAATTGGGCATGCACATTGGGGCTAACTACCAAAATATTTTTTATATGATTTCCTAACTCTGGTCTAATGTGATGAACTTCAAAATAAGGTTTTCCGTTCTTCATTAAAAAACCAAAACCTGTAATCTGACATTTTCCGTCATAAATTTCAGTTAAAAGTTTTCTGATAGAAGGTGGGGCACTTTCTTTTACTTCTCTTGGTTTTATTGTTTTTTGTATTCTCTCTTTGGCTTCCATTTTGGTAAGCCGAGAATACTCGCTCCACAATGTTTCTTTTGGAGTTATATTTACTATCTTGGAAATTGCTTCTAATTTTGAACGGGCAACAGTTTCGCTCTCCGACTCATCAAATTCTTTTTCTGCTCCTTTAACCATATCCTCAAATTGTTTCTCGGTCAAAATTCTGTATTTATTAATATCCAAAACTTGTACAACAATTTCGTCTCCGTCTTTTAGATTAAACTTTTCATAAAAATCACGCATACCACCTATGCGACATTCTCTACTGCTGCTTGTATATGGCGTGAATGCTTTTATGCTGACTTTATTGTTTATTCCTGTCGCTATATAAATTTTACCTTTTTGTTTTGGGAAATAATCAATTAGAGAGACAGGAATTGCTAACAATCCCTTATTTAATCTGCTTTGGGTTATTTTGATTGTCTTGTAATTAAACGGGATTTTACTTGATGTTATTTGCATATTTTATAATTTCTTCGGCATCATCAGCTTCTTTCCAATTTTCTAAATTATTAAATATTTCGTTTTTATTGATTGGAAATTTTCTGGCTTTTTTTACAGCCTCACTTTCAGTTTTTGCTTTTACTTGATAAGTACAAAAACCGCTGTGATAAATTTTAACTTCAAAAAT
>PFTH01000201.1 GCA_002789465.1 Candidatus Roizmanbacteria bacterium CG_4_9_14_0_8_um_filter_34_12
CCTTGGAAATTTATTGTTGTCACAGATAAAAAATTGCGTCAACAGTTACGATTTGCATCTTGGAATCAATCACAGGTTACAGACGCATCACATTCGATTGTGTTTTGTGCGAGAAAAACCATTGATGCAAAATATATCGATAGTTATGTTGCATTGATGAAAAAAGAAAGAAAAATGTCTACAGTTAAAGCGTTTGGATATGCAACCTATTTTAAAACATATGTTGCAGGTAAAAAACCAGAAGAACAAAAGATATGGGCAAGTAAACAGGTTTATATTGCACTAGGATTTTTGTTGTATACTGCAGCACTTCTTAAAATTGATAGCTGTCCAATGGAAGGATTTGATTCTAAAAAGTATGATAAGATTCTTGGACTTGAGGATACTGACTACACTTCGGTTGTTATTTGCCCTGTGGGATATCGAGCCAAAGACGATAAATATGCAACGGAAAAAAAAGTGCGCTGGAAGAAAAAAGAAGTAATCGTTATCTAATAAGTTTTTTTCTTACTAAAGTAGACTGATTAAGCCTAAGAGCGCTACTCCAATTAATCCCCATTTAGCAATTTTTTTCGAATTTTCTTTACTTATTAGACCAAAAAATTTCTTTTTTTCTTCATTCATACTTATTAATTATTTGATAAAGCATTAGAGATTACATTTTTTACTGACTCAATCCCAATATCATCTTTTACTGAGATAAAAAGGGGATTATATGTGTGAAAGTTGTCTGCAATATATTTTTTAATTAAATTACTTTTTTGTGATAATGCATCAATTTTATTAAATACAAAGATTTGTTTTTTGTCAGCAATTCCCATTTCTTTTAATAAATCTTCTACCACTTTAATCTTTATGTCCATTTTATCGTCAGTGATATCAATGATATGAAGTAATAAATCAGCATTGGTTGACTCAAGTAGAGTTGATCTAAAAGCCTCAACTAATGAGGGAGGTAGGTTTTTTATAAAGCCGATGGTATCAGAAATCATTATTTCTTGATTAAGTTGTGGAAGATAAAGTTTTCCCAATGTGCTGTCAAGCGTCACGAAAAGCGCATCTTTTACAATTTTGTTTTTTCCGGTTAAACGGTTAAAAAGCGCTGTTTTTCCGGCATTGGTATAACCAATAATTGAAACGGTTTTTTGACCGTTGTTACGTCGATTATCAAGTTGGCGTTGCCGGTTATCGGTTAGTTTTTTTAGTGTAAGGGTTTTTGCTTTAATATGATCTTTCCAGTGTCGTTTCATCAGTTCCATATTTGTTTCTCCAACACCTCGACCTCCAGTGCCCCCACCTTGACGTGAAAAGTATGTGTTTCCCAGTCCGGAAATTCTTGGTCCCATATGTTGCATACGGGCAATTTCAATCTGAAGTTTTGCTTCGGCTGTTCTAGCATGTCTATCGAAGATGTTTAAAATCAAATCAACTCGATCCCAAACTTGAATTAGTCGGTTTGCAGGCCAAAAAGATTGAGTAAGACGAAATAACTGTCCATGATTAACAATCGCGTTGATAATGACAATATCGATTTTTTTAAGGCGTATTATTTCTGCTAATTCTTCAACCTTACCAGACCCAATAAATGTGTTTTTATCTGGTTTAGTTCGGTGTTGAATGACATTGGCAATGTCCACTCCTCCATAGGTTTTTACTAAGGACTGTAGTTCGCCTAGTTCTTTAACTGCGTCTTGAGTAGGAGAGCGTGGATCAACAACGTCGACTAATACTACTTTTTTTAACAATGACATAGTTTTAGTTAATTTATGTGTAACTATCTTTTATAAATTTCTCTTCGATGACCAGCGCGTAAAATTATAATTCTATTTTTTTCAATATCAAAAATAATTCGGTAATTACCTAATCGGAAACGATACTGTCCGATTGAATTATTTATTAGTTTTTTTGAAAACGCAAGTGGATTGGTTGCGAATAATTCAATTTTATTTTTAAGTCGTTTTTTAACAATAATATCCAATCTTTTAATATCTTTTAATGCGGTTTTAGTGTAAAGAATTTGGTAAACCATACCTAAAGATCACCGAAGACTTGTTCGTGAGTAAAAAAGTCTTCTTGTTGATATTCCTTTCGTGCTTTTTTTATGCTTGCAAGGTATTCTTTATTAACTAAGGCGAGTAAATCTTCAAATAAATCAATGTTGACTAAAGCAGAAACGATCTTGCCTTTTTTAGCCACCAAAAAATAATCCTTTTTCATAGTAATTTCTTTTAAGGTGTCAGCCAAATTATTTCTTAAAATAGTGGTAGTGATAACATTCATACAAAACAATTGTACATTTCAAATGTTACTTTTGTCAAACGCAGTTATTTTTGAAAAAATTCTTATATAGGTGATTAAGATACACATTCGATGTGTAAATAGAAAATTATACCTTATAATATATCGCTATGTCTTATAGAAAGCTTGAGTATTGTAGACCACCGCTATTTTCAATTATTAAGGATTATATTAGAACATGCAATGTAGTTCATCCTGACAGTTTATCAAGATTACCTGAATTATTAAGACAAGCGAGATCAACGTTTCAAGAAGGATTATGTGCCAAAGATGTTTATGGAGCTATGGTTATCGAATTGAAAGACGATAGAGAAGTTATTTGTTTATCTCGAAACGGAATGGAGTCAGCAACTCCCAAACATCTTGATAGATATAGTGTTAATAATTTACGTAATCTTGCTATTGGGATAAAAAACCCAGAGGATAGAAATAAATTATTAACTTATTTAGACAGCATTGCTGAGGGTGAACAGGACTTGATTTTAAATTGCAGAATATTAGCAACTAGAGCAGGGTGTGAGTGGTGTTTGGTTGGACACGGAATTGGTTATGATAAGGGGGACGAGCATCATAGTGGGAATGGATCTCGAGTTGATAGACGAACGACGTCTGAAGCTTGTCCGAATTTACACGCAGGTTGTACTGAAAGAATATTATTGTATAATCGCCCTTATTTGATTGGTTTGATGAAAAAAATTGAGGGTAAAAAAATACCGTAACAGACATTTTCTATTATGACAAAAAATCTCCTCCTGTATTAACTTATTATGAAGGGGAAGAGATTGATAATCCTCATTCTATCATTATTGAAGAACCGGAGGAGACAGTTGAAGATATAAAAAAACTAGCTCTTTTTACACAAACATGTCCATGCCAAACTTGTGCTCAAGCATTTGTTGACTTTAAAAAAGAAACCGGGGTTTCCCCAGTAATTGTATGTCAATACCTATCACGTCATCAAGTTAAAGAAGTTCAAGGTGTTGATAAAGATGATGTTAGATCATTAAACCAACTTATGGCTCATCAGATCCCAGTTTGTTGGCAAGAAGTAGAATCAACAATTATTAAGTGGCGATCGCAGTTGAATAAATGATGATTGTCTGCTAAAATAAGGTCAAATTATGACAAAAAATAAAGCTTTCAGCAATCCTTGCGTTAGATGCGGTAGAGAGAGAATTGTTATTCGAGTATGGGAAGAAAAGACAACTTATTCTACTGTGACAAATACGGAGACCGCTTGTCCCAATCCTGAATGTCAAAAACTAGTAACGGCGGAAAATAAAAAACAAACTGATAAACAGGCTGCTATTAAAAAGCGCAGTGATGAAAGAGCGGTTGAACGTCGTGCCGGAAGAACCAAAAAAACTGCACCAAAAAAACCTTCGAAATAAAATATTATTAAATAATAATTTAGCTCCTCTTCTAACTATAAAATAGTGAAAATTGCGAAAAGTACATTAATGTGTTCTAATACATTAGATCAACTGCGTAATAAGCGAATTAATAATCCAGGATAACCAATAATGGTTGTTTTTATCTTTCTAAGGATGCAGCTGTTTAAATAATAGCTGGAAGTTACAAAGGGCTGCGATATTTTTAATATGTTGGTCCCGACTTCTGCAAAGATAAATTTTACATAATTGACTACTTGATTTAACAGTCTAAACCAATCTTAATGAAATAGTTCTACGTACTAATAGGGTAAAATATCTTTATGCTTCGTATACGAACGACAAAAACAGGCTCTTTATCTACAGCTGTTCAAGTTGTACGATACTTGTTTGGAAAAACAGTAATTATCAGACATATTGGTAGTGCATCTGATAAAAGCCAATTGACTCTTCTTAAAATTCAAGCTGAAGATTTCATCGAAAAATATACCGGTCAAAAATCACTTTTCAACTCTTTAGATAATCAAAAAGAGAATAAAATAATCCAATCCCAATACGCCAGAACTATGGGTATAAAATATTGTTTTTTAAAAGAGGTAATTTACCATCTGTTTCGTATATTTACATTTGATAAGTTACGAAGTCCTTTGCTTACCGATTTAGTTATGGCAAGGATTGTAAACCCATCCTCTAAATTACAGTCGACAATATTTCTTAGGGAAATGTTTGACATCAACTATTCTCAGACTGATGTTTATCGTAAGTTACCAGCTTTTTCAGACTTGAAAGAAGAAGTGGAAAAAAGAATAATTTACTTTGCTAAAAAATATCTTAATTTTATCTTTACGGTTGTTTTCTATGACGTTACAACACTGTACTTTGAAACATTTAAGGAAGATCTATCAGGATTAAGAAAACCTGGATTTTCAAAAGATAATAAATTCAGCCAACCACAGATTATCATTGGACTGATTGTAAATCAAAGTGGCTTTCCTGTTTCCTATGACCTTTATTCCGGCAACACCTTCGAAGGTCATACTCTTATCCCGTCTTTATTGGAATTCAAAAAAAAATACAACGTACAAAATCTAACCGTAGTTGCCGATGCCGCAATGATAAGTTTGAATAATGTTGAAGCGCTTGTTTACAATGAGATCAACTATATTGTAGGAGCAAGAATAAGTAATTTGTCCAACTGCTTAATTCAAAACATCAGTAACCATCTGAAGATGACGGATGGACTTAGTTATCGTTTAAAAACAGAGCGAGGAATACTCATATGTGATTTTTCAAAAAAAAGATATTGGAAGAACAAAAATGAAATAGAAGAACAACTGGCAAAAGCTAAAAAGCATGAAAGAAAATCTGACCGCTCGTTTAGAAAGGTTAAATTTTTAAAAAGTACTGATAAAACAAAAGCTGTAATAAATAAAGCACTGATAGAAAAAACAAAACTACTTTTAGGAATCAAGGGATACTATACAAACCTTAAGACAGAAAGTAACGCAGAGATTATTCAGCAATATCATAACCTCTGGCACGTTGAGAAATCATTCCGCATGGTCAAGAGTGATTTACAAACAAGGCCAATTTACCATTTCAAGGACAAAGCAATTCGCTCTCATATTCTAATTTGTTTTATGGCTTTGGCGGTTGGAACTTACATAGAATTATCTGCAAAAACATCATTACAAAAAACACTAAAACTCTTAAAAAAAGCAGTTGAAGTTAAAATCAAGGACAAAGTCACGGGAGATATCATAACAATACAACCGGAGTTATCCACAG
>PFTH01000222.1 GCA_002789465.1 Candidatus Roizmanbacteria bacterium CG_4_9_14_0_8_um_filter_34_12
ATCCAGACGATGTTCAAAGCGTAGTTTTTGGATTCGGGAAAAACGGTCAAACTCGTTTATCAGAAGACGATATAAGGTTAAGCTAAAAGCCGCACTAATAATCACTAAGATTAATAGATACCAGAGGGTTAATTTTATACGGGCGCTATGAAACATTTATTAATTTTAAATTTAAAATAAGTTAAACGTCATTCCCATCCCCGCCTGCGCGGGGATAAATTCCGATGGGCTACAAGTCCCCGTTAGGGGAGATCCAGTCTATAATTACCTTATTTATAATGTATATTATGTCTGGATTCCCTCCTCCGAGGGAATGACTTTCTGTATCAAAGGTAATAAACATATAGAAAAATTACTCGTTACTGATTTTATAACCAAAACCACGGACAGTTTTTATTAGTGGTAATTGGTTTTTGAATGGCACGTCGATTTTATCACGTAATTTTTTTATATGGGCTTCAACCGTGTTGGGAAGAATTTTGGACTCGTAATCCCAGACTTGAGTAATAATTTTATCTTTTGTTAATATCTGGTTAGGGTGGCGAAGTAAATATTCAAGCAACATATATTCTTTGTTAGAGAGCATAATCGGTGTTTTACCACGTTTCACTTCATAGGTTTCTGTATTAAGAGTTAAATCAGAAAGCGATAAAACCACATTTATCATTTCGCCTTTTCTTCTTGTTAAGGCCTTGATTCTAGCAAGTAACTCATCAAATGAAAAAGGCTTAGTAAGATAGTCATCTGCTCCCGAATTCAATCCCTCGACTTTTTCATGGATTTGACCCTTAGCTGTGAGCATTAGTATAGGCGTGGAGTTATTTTCTTTACGGAGTGATTGACAGATTTCAATGCCACTTATTTCCGGAAGCATGATATCTAAAATAATCAAATCATATTTTTCAGTTGACGCAAGATCATAACCATCATTGCCGGAATAAGCAACATCAACAATATATTTTTCCTGCTCGAGACCTTTTTTTATTGAATCAGCGATTCTTTTTTCATCCTCAACTACTAGTATTTTCATATATGTATATTATAATCTGATTCTTAATTTTGACTGAAGAAAAGCGATTATTTTATATCTGGATAGAGATGTGAAAAGGATGCTATACTTAAAGCTAAACATGTTTCCAAAAAGACACGAGAAAATTTGGGCGCTTGCAGGCTTGGTAATTGCCATGATTTTTATTTATTACGTCGCAAAAAATCTGCGAGATATTAAAACAATTGTTAGTTATGCAGGTTTGACTGCGCCGGTTGTAATAATTATTTTATACGCACTTTTCGCAATTACCCCAATTTCAACCGATCCATTAACCGTAGTTTCCAGTGCGATGTTTGGTCCTTTATTTGGAGTATTGATTAGTTGGATTGGCAACTGTGTTGCTTCTTTAGTTGAATATTATTTTGGCAGTCATATTGGAAAAATTGCTAACTTTAAAGAAATACGAAAAAAATTACCTTTTGGATTAGGAAAATTACCAATAAATTCTCCTTGGTTTTTGATTGGTGGTCGATTGATTCCAGGATATGGTGGGAAAATTATTAGTATTTTGGCGGGAGTTCATCACGTTAAATTGATTTTATATTTATGGACATCGGCATTAACTAATTTTCTAGGATCATTGTTTTTAGTGTTAGGAGGATATCATATTATTCGATTGATTCATTTATTAAAGTGAATTTTAATCTGGATTCCCGTCTTCACGGGAATGACAATAATACACACATTATTTATAGACAATCAAATAGTTTGTTTAGATGGGAGATTTTTGGAACTCAATAATTCGTTGTTTGCGCTCTTCAGTTGAAAGTGGACTTATAATTCCCGGACCGTTAATACAACCACCATCGCAAAAAAGGACATCAATAAAACGAATTGATTGGTTGTCTTTAAATTCCTCAAGAACAATGTCAATATTTTTCCAGTTAGAAACAATTCTAATCTCTTTATCCTTTAGAAGGGTTTGAGTACCACTTGTAAAAGTGAGTCCGCCATCGAAAGGATATATCCGGGTGGATGGTTCAGAAAGATCAAACTTGTCGTTAGATAATTCATTTATTTGAGGAGTTGCGAATTGAGAAAATAACTCATCGAGTTCTTTATATGTAATTACGATAATATTTAATTCGGGGTAATCTTCACTGGCTTCAAGTTTTTTTACAATGCACGGACCGATAAAAACCGGTTGATAACCAAGATATTTTTCTGTCACAATTTTGGCGGTGGCGATCATTGGTGAGTCTGCCTTGAATGCTAAATAAGGAATTAGATCAGGATGCTTGGTACGGATATAGCGGACAAAACTAGCGCAGGGACTAGTGATGAAACGGCCGGTGGGATTATTAATTAACAGGTTTACAACTGCTTCGTTAGTTTTTTTTGCACCCACTGCTACTTCCACCACATAAGAAAAACCTAATTGTTTTAAACGGGTGACTATTTGTGGGTATTGATAAACAATTGGGAATGAAGGTGCCAACATGGCTACTAACTTAGATTTATTTTTTATTAATTCGGTAAGCATATTTACTTCGTCCTCGTCCATAGTTTATTTAAAGACTGTCTTTAACAAAGACAGTCTTTATTTTCAAGGCAATGATTCCTCCAAATATTGCCGTGATTAGTTGAAAAATTCCCATGCTTGTTAAGAATACCGCCGGAACTAATTTTAGTTGAAAATACATTGAGGCGAAAAGATATAACCAAAAACTTTTTATAAGTGAACTAAAAATAACACTAATTGTAAGGGGTAAGAATTTATTTAACTTAAAAAAAGTAAACATTAACAATAAATTCCCGATCCAAATAAACGGTAGAAAGTAGAGAAGAAAAGGGGTGAATTTTCCAAACAACAATCCATGAGAAACAGCAGCTAAACTGGGTAAAATTGCAACTGACAGCCAATTTTTTCTTCCGAGGTTTTGAGAGACTACTAAGAATAAAAGGGTGTTAACTACAGTTCCAGTGAGCCACTGCGGACCAGAAATAAAAAGCGGAATGGCAAATGCCAAAATCGGGAGAACAAAATTTAATGGTAACGTAGTAATTTTTTCTAAAACTGTGGTCTGTGTTTTCACGATTTTATAATAGATGATTTTTACCCATTAATCAATAAAATTACTTATTTAATAATCCAAAATTATTTAAGGTGTACTTAATAAAATCTAACGTTTTTATTAAATGATTAAAATTTTTTCCTATTTTCCATGATAATGCTTCATTGATTAGCAATATCCATTTCTTGTCTAATATATCTTTAGCATATGAAGCAGCTTTTGATTTTGAAACGATACCTCCCCTTTGGATTGTATAAAAAGCTCGACACATTGTTAAAACTGCATATACCTGATAATCATTTTTGATAAGTCGCGAATGGTCGATTAGTTGAGGGCACCACCAATTTTTTAAAGACTCAATAACTGCTTTTTTTAACTCATTTTGAGTTACAGGTTTAATAAACAATTTAGGACTCTGTCCTTTTATCGTTATTCCATTTTCTCTTAATATGTGTTTTTCAATTAATCCAAAACCATCGATATAAAACTTTCCATCAATATGAAGACAGGGAAAAAAAGCTTTTTCTTGAAAGTAATTTTTTAAGGACTTTATAGGAATATAAATACACTCTATTCTTTTGGCGTATGGTAAATTACTTAAAGTTATTTTTTTATGTAATAATTTTAGTTTTTTCAACAAACTATCAGAAAGAGCATTTTCTGTAAGAATAACTAAATCAATATCGCTTCTATCAGGAGCAAAATCATTTAATGCTAAAGAGCCATGGATATACATACCAATAAATTGACCGTTTAAAATATCAGAAATCTTAATAAGAAGATGGTCTATTATTTTATTAACAGAAGGATAAGGAGTGAAAGATTTCATAATTTTTTAATTGTATGAAACAAATTGATTTATCAATTGGATTAATTAATAGATTATTAATTTTAAATCAATTGACATAAAAGTTAAAGTATATTACATAAAGCAATAGTTTATTAAAACTCTAGATACCCGTCTTCACGGGGATGACAAAAAACGGATATTTCGTTTTTTAGTTGCCACATGTATAATCTTTATATGACTAAAGATTTATCTACGTTGTTTTATCCCAAATCAATCGCAATCGTTGGGGCGTCGACAAATGTTGGAAAGGTGGGGGGGATTGTTTTACAAAACATCAGACAATCGGGCTACAAAGGGAATATTTATCCGGTTAATCCAAATTATGAAAATATTGATACATTAAAATGTTATGCAAAATTAGAGTTGTTGCCGGAAGCTCCTGATTTATTAATTGTAGCGGTTCCAATTTCCACAACATTCACTGTTTTACAAGAAGCTGGGACAAAGGGAATAAAAAATGCAGTTGTCTATGCTGCCGGATTTAAAGAGATAGGGAAAGATGGAGAACAACTAGAAGATCAGTTAAAACAAATCTGTGTTCAGTTTGGAATTAATATGATCGGTCCAAACTGTTTGGGATTTGTAAATAATCTGTGTCCGCTTAATGCAACTTTCGCAAAGACCAACGGACAATCAGGGAATATTCGTTTTATTTCTCAGTCCGGAGCTATTGCTTCGAGTATGTTTGATTGGTGTGATGCGCATAACTTGGGATTTGCTGAGTTTGTTACGCTCGGTAATAAGGCAGTTTTAAACGAAAACGATGTTCTTCAATTTTTTTTGGACCATCCGATTAACACACTTACTAATGAACAACAAAAAGGGCTATCTCATGTTTCGCCAATCGGTCTTTATCTGGAATCAATCACAAACGGTGTAGAATTCATGCGTTTAACTCGAGAGATTGGAAAGAAGAATCCGATTTTTATCATTAAACCGGGCAAGACTGCAGCTGCAGCTAAAGCGATGCAGTCGCATACTGGAGCAATTGCCGGCGCTGATTTTGTTTTAGAAAAAGCACTTAAGCAAAGTGGGGTAATTAGATGCAATGCTTTATCAGAATTTTTTAATTTAGCACGAGCATTTGCTTGGGAGGATGAGCCAAATGAACCAAATATTGCCGTGATTTCAAATGCCGGAGGACCGGCAGTGATCAGTGCTGATGCGATTTCTGATGCTGGGTTATCATTGGCGCAGTTTGATGACGATAAAAAAAAGCAATTATTAGAAATTCTTCCACGTGCTGCCAGCATTATGAATCCGGTGGATGTATTAGGTGATGCGTTAGCTGATCGGGTTGGAAAAGCAACAGAAATTGTTTTACAAACTGATCAAGTCGATACATTATTGGTGATATTAACTCCGCAAGTGATGACACAAATTGGTAAAACTGCCAGTTTAATCGGTATGCTCTCTGCAAAATATAAAAAACCAATCTTTTGTTCTTTTATTGGTGGTGGGATGGTAATTGAAGGAGAAAAAATATTAAATCAATATAAAATTCCATCATTTAGATTTCCAGAAGAAGCGATTATGGCAATTGGAACAATGTGGAGATGGAGACAGTTTCAAAAAGAACAACAAGAAAAAGGTAATGCAGAAACTGAAATCTATGAAAAAACTAACGAAATAAATAAGATTATCCAATTAGCTCATGGGCAGTTAAGCTTAGATAATCAACAGGCGACTCAAGTTTTTGAAATGATGGGAATTAACATTCCAAAAAGCCAAATAATTAAAACATTAGCAGAGGGAATTGTTTTTACGGAGAAAAACCAATGGCCAGTAGTCTTGAAATTATCTGCTCCGGGATTGCTTCATAAAACCGAGTATGGGGGTGTGGTAATGAATATAACAAATGAACAAGAAATTGTACTAGCGTGGGAAAAGATTAATAAAAATATACAGAAGCTT
>PFTH01000235.1 GCA_002789465.1 Candidatus Roizmanbacteria bacterium CG_4_9_14_0_8_um_filter_34_12
ATTTTATTGGGAGCAAGGCAAGTGGGTAAAACTACGTTAATCGAACAAGTACTTAAACAACATAAAAGCGTTATTTTAAATTTAGATGTTGAAGTAGATAAGGCAAGATTGTTAGGGATTTCTCATCTTTCACCCGAAAACGCTATGAAAAATTTAGAGAATCCTGAACTGTTAGTGATTGATGAAGCACAAAGATTACCAGAAACAGCAAGAATTGTTAAAGGATGGTTTGATAGTAAAGTCAAAACTAAAATTATTCTCCTTGGATCATCAAGTCTGAATCTATTGGATCAATCAGCCGAAAGCTTAACTGGTCGAAATGTCAAACTATTTTTACCACCACTTTTGTTTTCCGAAATTATCAACAATCAATCCTGGTATTCAAAAGAGTTAACAACCAAAATATTAAAAGAAAATTTCAACAATCAACTCGAAACCTTAATTCAAGAACAAATTATTTATGGTAGTTATCCGGAATCAGTAATTACTTCCCAAAAACCACAATATTTATTAAATTTAGTTTCTGATTATTTATTAAAAGATGTTTTCCAGTCAACTTTGATAAGGTCACCGGAAATCGTTAAAAAATTATTGATGCTTCTTGCACATCAAATTGGATCAGAAGTATCATCGACTGAACTTGCTAATAATTTACAAGTCAGTCGTATAACAATAGAAAAATATATTGATCTTTTGGAAAAATCATTTGTGATTTTTAGATTCACGGCTTTTAGTAGTAATTTACGGAAAGAAATAGTAAAAAGTACAAAAATATTCTTCTGGGATACCGGAGTTAGAAACGCCATCTTAAATGATTTTAATTTTTCCGGCTTTAGAAACGATATTGGTTTATTATGGGAGAACTGGGTGATTGCCGAATTTGCCAAGAAAAATCTTTTAGAAGGTCAACTCAAGAGTTTATATTTCTGGAGAACGAGAAGTGGATCAGAAATTGACTTGGTAATTAAGGGAAATGATATTTTCAAAGCATATGAAATTAAATGGTCAAAAACTAAACCATCTAATGGAAAAGCTTTTACTAATCGTTACAAAATTCCTATCGAAATTATTACAAAAGAAAATGTTGTTGATTTTATTTCAGAAGCATAAAATGACCAAGTTTGACGAACTTCCAGAACGTGCAATTGAAAATACAGGCTATATAAGGCTAGAAACTAATGG
>PFTH01000037.1 GCA_002789465.1 Candidatus Roizmanbacteria bacterium CG_4_9_14_0_8_um_filter_34_12
CAACTGTAGGAATGATTGATTTCCAAAGCCTCTCTCTTTTTTCTTGAGCCACTTTTTTTTGATACTGCTGACATATGTTAGTACCAATTGAATAAACTGCTTTACTAAGGATAAATAAGCCAAAGAAAAAAATTGTAAAAAACAGTACAACTTTTACTATATTAAGTAGTATGTCAAGCATAGTTCTTGGCTTAGTGTTAATAAATAACTTAATTATCCCAACAAAGAAGTTTATGACTATAAAAATCAATGATAATAATTTTTGTTTTAAATAATTTAATACAAGTAGTAATACAAGAGATATCTTATTTATCACAGTGAAAGGATCTTTCAAGTTGGTTGGATTGGTTTTTAATTCAATAATCGATTGAATTGTTCCAACCACCAGCATCATATAAGTCCAAATCGCTGCTTTTTCTGCAATAAAATCGAGTTTTAAAATTAATAAAAACGGACATAAGACAAGATAAAATAAGGCGAAAAGAAAACTGGTGCGTGCTTCTAAACGATATCCAATCATCGTCAAAATCCAGGTGATTGTTAGTAAAAGAGTGATAAAATCAGAGTTTTTTTTGAAAATAAAAATATCAAATAAAATCCCTAGTAAAGAAATTATCAACCAGAACAATCTTATGTTGATTGATACATATTTAATAACTTTCCATATTAATTTAAATGGCCATTTTATAGTTAAAATAATTAAGTCATAAGTTTTATAAGAAAACAGTTTCTCAACCCAGTTAGTTTGTTGTGGTTTTTTAAATTTCAAAAATAAATAATTTCCATAAAAGAATAAGGATAGAAGAGAAAATAGTAATAAATAGCCCAAGACAGGGCGTGGCCAAAACCCCAAATTCACCGCGGCGGTGGATAGGCTATGGGATGGTTTCCAACCAAAACCAAGTGAGGAAAAAATGAACTGTTCTTGTTGGGCAGTGGTATTTTGCAACGAAAGTTGGTATCTTTGACCTGGTAATTGAAAAAGGTTTATTTTTGGAACATAGTTTGCAAGTGGTGCAATTTTTGTCATGGTTATTGATGGCGATACATAGGGATAAATATTAAACTGGAGAGATTTGATTTCTTCAAGAGATAGTTGCTTCTGACTTATCAGTTTTACCCAGGTTTGAATAATATTTGGTCGAAGATTTTCCACATTTATCTGATCTTTAAAAGCAAAAGGAACATAATGAGAATATTGTGTATAGTTGATTAATGTGTCAGTTTTTTCCGTGGGATAATAATAAAGCACCTTTTTATTTTTCGGATTAAGTTCAGCTTCCATGGTTGCATATTGTTGTTCCAACTGGAGCTGTGCGGATTGATTAATCTTACTTTCAAATTGATAGCGGTAATTGGTTGCATATGGCAAATTATTAACGGGAAGAATATACTGATATGGTTTTTTATCTATTGGGGGAATTTTTTCTTCCCACGTTTTTGATGGGGTTAAATTTATAGGTTTGAAATGAAATGAGATTGACTTTTCGTTTCCCGTGAGTGGAATGTTATGAAAAACTAATTGATTATTTTCTTGGTCGAATTTGGAAATAAAAAACAATTGATCATCGATAACAAGATTGGTATTGGTGAGATTAAAGTTAAGTAGATTAGTTGAGTCAACAGAAACATCAAAATAGCCAAAATCTTTATTTTTTAATATGTCGTTTAGAGAGTATGTAATCAAATCCGGAGATGTTAGAGGCAATAATTTGAGTATTCTTTTTTCGATTGATTGGAAAATATTATCCGTAAGAATAACTAGCAGTTGTTTTTGTTTATTATCATAAACCTCGTTTATCTTTTGACTAATAAGATTGCGATGGGTTAAGACATGGGAATAGATTTCGGTTAAAGGACCAAGAGGCTGAGAAATTGGTAAATGAGAAAGAGAAAAGGAAACAGAATTGTAATACCTATTTAGAATGTTCTCCCAGATTTGGTATTCAAAGTCTTTTCCCCATTTCATCAGTTCTGCAATGCGTCTATCGGCAAAAAATAAAGGTGTAAATTTTTTTGATTTTAAATCGACCTTTTCAATTAATTGAATCAGTTGATACTTTAAAGAAATACCTGGTTTAGTTTGTACTGTGGGCAACTCAAAACTGGCTGGTCTAACAAGATTATCATTTGTTAACAACTGATATTCTTGTTCTTCCGGAATAAAATCAGAAAGATCAACGTGATTTGGTTTAACTTGCAAAGACCAGTGATATAAAAGACCAAAAAAAATTGTAACAACAATTATGGCAAAAAGAACAATAATCTGTTTCTGACGAAGGCTAATTTTCATAGAATTAATATTCTAATTGTAGCAGACAGAATGACTTGATTATCCTTTATTTTATTCTTAAATCATAAATCATAAATCTTATCTCTTAATTCATTCCCCAACTTCTCACCTCAAGCGGCCAGATGTCACGTTCCCCCCCCACTGTCATTTTTTCAACCCGATACTCCAGCCTCAAATTTTTTTTAGCATATTGTTTGATATCTTCAGGAAGAAAGCTTTCCCAGTCTTCAATGATCAAAATTCCCGATTGATAACGGGCTTTTTGTTTTAAAAAATCACTAAGTGTTGCGTATATCATAATGTTATTAATACCGTGCAAATAAGGTTTTTTTATCCCTTTTATAAAATATGCATTGGAATTACGTTGCAGATAAAATCTTTCCGAATCAATTAAATCATTAAAAATCGCGATTTTGTTAATATCATTTCCATATTTCTTTTCAATCCATTCATACATTGATTTATAATCTGCGTTTTGCACATCGCCATAAAGGTCAAGGTTAGGAGAATAATAATTCTGTGGAGTGCAAACGATCTTATAACTGGAAATATAAATAGTAATCAGAACAAGTATTGGAATTAATTTTAAATTTGTCCGCCAGCTGGCGGATTGAAATTTTAAATACAGTAGATCGGTAATTTTACCCAAGAAAACTCCAAAGAAAACAAAGATAAAACCAAAAAATGTCATCAGGTAGCGCATATTATGACTATAACTGCGAAAGTTCCACATGAATAAAAGAACAAAAATATAGCAGATTATGCCAGCAATTAATCCGCGGTATTTTTTATCAATCATTAAAAAAGATAAAATCGCGGGGATAAGAAATATTCCATACTGTCTTAAAAATATGTTTTTCAGGAATACTGTGTTGCTATATGCAAACAAAAAGCGACCATTTAATGGTTTAAATAAAATAATTAATTCTTTAAATATTCCGAAAAAATACATAACTAAAACAATTGATAACAAAATACCAAGAACAATCAGGGGTTTTTGAATAAGTTTTTTCAAGTTAAGAAAATAAGTCACGATTAAGGTAATTCCAAAAGAAATCCAAAATAAGACAGCGAGAGAATGGAAAAAATAAACAATACAGGTCGTGATAAAGAGCATAACTAAAGCAGATAACTTTTTCTTATCAATAAGCTTTATTAACAGATAGATTTGAACAAGAAACAGTGTTTGCAAAACAACGTAGGGTTTAGCTTGAGTTGCATGCGAAAGGTTTAGTTGGGAAAAAGCCATTAAAAAAGCAGCCAACAATCCCCCACTCCAATTTGAAAGTTTTTTTGCAACCAAAAATGCGAAAAATATTCCAATAACGCCAAATAAAACCGTTGGCAATCTGGCGGAAAATTCGGAAATACCAAATATCATAAACGAAAAGGCAGTAACAACAATCTGAAGAGGTTGATATCCAACCATTGAAGCACCCTTAATCCACGAGGTTTTACCGGTGATAATATCTTGTGAAAAACTGGAAACAAACGCCTCGTCCGACCAGAAAGAATGGTTTGTACTGATGCCTTTTAATCGAAACCAAAGGCCAAGAAAAAGAATTAGGGTTAAGATGAAATACAACAAGGCGCTTTTTTTATTCATTAGAAGCTATTATATTAGATTTTTTCAAAAGATGCCAAATCCGTCGATGATTTATACCGTTCTGTTTTTAAATTGCATGGGTATAATACCCAACGGAGCTTTGACTTTGGTTTAAGATGAGAGTGTTAAACGAAACTAAACTCTTAATTTGAAAGCTACGGTTTATGCCTAACGTAGCGTTAGCGAAGTGACATAGGCATATACCAAACGTTGCAAAATCAAAGCAGAGTAGTATATAATTCATCTATGATATCAATAACAAAGAAAGAAAGATTTTTACAAACTTATGCAAATTTACCCATGGCTTCAAGAGATGAGATAATCGTCGTTGTTGATGGCGAACCGATGACATGGAAAGCCGCTAAGATAGAAGTAGAGACAGATACATCAATCGGAATGAAAATATTAGATAAATTGGAGGGTATGAAATTATTAAAATAATATGGCAAAAATAAATAAAGATCTGAAGGATTTAGTGCTTGCAAGAATTGAAGCATATTCTGACGACGTTGGATTAATCATTGGAACAGATAAACATTATTCAAAAAGTGAGTTAGTTGATAATGTCAAAAATGAAACTGAATTAGGCAGACAAATTATCGATATACAACTGGAATATCTGCAAGATATGATTAGGGGAAATATTTATACTGCTTTAGATCAATGAATAAATCAATTCTGATAACTCGGCCAAATCATGATTTGGCTACAACATATTTATACTGGTGGTCAAAAAAGGTGATAGATAAATGCCAAGAAAAAGAAATAAAATATTTTGATTTAAAAGGCAAAAAGGCTTCGAAGAAAAATTTTGACAGTTATTTAAAGAGAAATAATCCTTCTTTTATTTTTATTAATGGCCATGGTTCGGAGGAAGTTGTCACCGGTTGGAATAATGAGATATTACTCAAGGTCGGAGGTCAATTAGATGTAAGGGGTAGAATAATATACGCTCGAAGTTGTATGGCTGGGCTTAAGTTAGGTAAGGTTAGCGTGGATTCAGGGGCAAAAACGTTTATTGGTTATACGAAAAACTATGTTCTTCTTTTCTTGACGACCAAAAAAACACGTCCCCTATCTGATAATTTATCTGCGTTATTTTTGGAACCGTCTAATCTGATTCCGATTTCTTTAATAAACGGTAATACAGTAGAAGAGGCAGATAGAAAATCCAAGAACTTAATGAAAAAAAATTTAAGGGAAATTTTATCTAGTAATAAAAGTGATAAGAAAGAGATTGCCTCTTATTTATGGCATGACATAAAATATCAAACCGTAATTGGAAACAATTTAGCAAAAATTTAATTATTTTTAATCCTTTTTCCTCATTGCCTTAACCCCCCCTCATACCCCAGATACAAGAGGCAAATCACAATATTATTATCTGTAAGAAGATTTGATATAATGAGCATTAATAAAATTAACAGATATTTATATGAAAAAAATAAAAAATCTTAATAAAGAAACTTTAGCCTTAGTTTGGAAAGAAGACAATCTTTTTGTGGCAAAATCTATAGGAGTGGAAATTGCCAGTCAGGGAAAAACAAAAAAAGAAGCCTTGGCCAATCTTGAAGAAGCTTTAGAATTATATTTCGAAAAAGAATTACCCTCTCCAAAACTATCGCCTTATGAAGATTTATCCTTAGAAAAGCTAAATATTTCTTATGCCTAAATTATATTCGGCAAGGGATGTTCTAAAAACACTTCAAAGAGCAGGTTTTATTATTGTTTCTCAAAAAGGAAGTCATATAAAATTAAAAGGAGTTTTCAAAAACCATATTTGTATAGTAATTGTTCCCAATCACAAACAAATAGCGAAAGGAACATTCGAAAGTATTTTAAAACAGGCTGATATGAGTCATCTTGAATTTGAATCTTATTATAGATAGCTGTGATTAGTTAGGGAAAACTTGATCTTCAAGTCGGTCAATTCTGCGTTCGTGATTATTAAGACTATCTTTGTTATCTTTTACCTCCACTAAAACAGCATCAAGTTTCTCGCTGACATCGCCAATCATCTCAATCACAGTATGGAATGTCTCTGTGTAATCTTTTCGCATCTCACCCAAATCTTCTTTTGTGGCAAACCTTTTCAGATCCTCTTTTGTTGCAAACTCTTTTAAGTCTTCTTTTGTTGCAAATACTGTTTTTAGTTTGGTAATATCTTTGTCTGTAATCATACTCAAGAATAATAAACAATAATAAAAAAATTGTCAACGGTCTATAGTCATCATTAATGTGGGTTTAGATTGATTAAGTAAGTAGAATAATCAATTATTAATGACAATTATCAATAAAATCAATGATCAATTACAAAACGTTAAAAATTTAATTATTGAAAATTCAATGAAAATTGAACATTGAAAATTGAAAATTTACTACTTCTATTCGTATCCATTTCTCTTTCTGGTTTCCGGGGAAAGACTTGGTAGCAATCTAAAATATTCCTCATCGTCTTTTGTATAAGTACCAGTTACA
>PFTH01000180.1:0-24578 GCA_002789465.1 Candidatus Roizmanbacteria bacterium CG_4_9_14_0_8_um_filter_34_12
TCCCCGTAAAGACGGGGATCTAGTCTATGATTACCTTATTTATAATGTATATTGTGTCTGGATTCCCTCCTACGAGGGAATGACAAAAACGGACATTTCGTTTTGCGTCAACTATAATGGTAATAGGACTAAATATGATGAAAATAAATAAAGAAATTAAGTCAATTAATTTAATTCCTTCAGTATTTGCAGTTCCTTTAATAGTTAGTTTAGTTTCTTTTTTCTTATGAAAAATAATCTAGGTAATTACACACATCAAGTCAAAGATCCAGAAAAATTTTTACGGTTTGATCTGACCGAGGGAGACTGTTGGTTTAAAGAAAAAGTTATCGACTGGTTTAACGAAATGAACATAGAAGACGTAATCCATTATCCAGGCGAAAGAATTATTAATGTAAAAAAATTATTAGCTCGTTGGCTTCATGCGAGAGAAGAAAATATCGCTATTGGTCAGGGAAGCGATGAGTTAATTGAAATAATTCCTAAAATTTTTATCAAACCTAAAGATAGAGTTTTAACAATTGCCCCATCATTTTTTCGTTTTATTGAGTCGTCACTGCGGGCTAAAGCAGAAGTTGTTACTGTTAAATTAGATAGAAATAACGGTTTTGAATGGAGTAATTTAATAGTAAAGAAGTTCTTAAAAAAAGCCAAGGATAAAAAAGTAAAACTGATTTGGCTAGCCAATCCCAATAATCCGACTGGTATAGATATTCCAAGACAAATATTATTAGATGTTGTGAAGCTTGGAAAAGTAGTTATTCTTGATAAAGTTTTGAATGGTTTTACAAAGGAACTTCAAGAAGTCTCTAATTTGGTTTGGGAAAACCCAAATCTGATTGTCCTGTCGAGTTTTTCAAAAACCTTTGGCTTGCCTGGAATACGATTTGGTTTTGCGATTGGATCGGTAAAAACAATTGAGGAAATTGGAAAGCAAAGGTTACCTTTTAATGTTTCGAATCAGACTCTGTTTTTTGTTGAAAAGTTACTTCGATCTTTATTAGAAAACAAGATAAAAATTAAAGACGGTTTAAAATTTATTAAAGAACGAGAATTTTTAAATGAGAAAGTTAATCGGCTAAAAAAAATTAGATTAGCTAGTCAATCAAAGACGAACTTTATTTTATTAAAGCCAGAAAATGAGATAAATCTTCTTCAATTACTTACAAAAAAAGGTATCTTAGTAACAAATCTGAATAAAACCATCGGAATTAAAAATAAAAATTTAATTCGCATTACCTTACGCGATCATAAAAAAAACTTGATGTTATTAAAAGCTTTAACTGAAATTGATAATGGTTTCTATTAATTAAAAGTTTTATTATAATAAATCTTATGAATACACAAGATCGTTTAGATCTCATCAAACAAGTCGGGGAGGAAATTGTTTCCGATGATGAATTAAAAGCTCTGTTGGAAAGCGGGGAAGAGTTGGTTGCATATGATGGATTTGAACCTTCAGGTCAGATCCACATAGCTCAAGGATTACTACGGGCAATCAATGTTAATAAAATGATTAAGGTCGGAGTCAAATTTAAAATGTTGGTCGCTGATTGGCATGCTTTAACGAATAATAAAATGGGAGGGGATTTGGAAAAGATCAAAACCATTGGAAAATATTTTATTGAAGTGTGGCGCGCATCAGGCATGGATTTAAATAATGTTGAGTTTGTCTGGGCGTCGGATATGGTGAAGGATTCGGATTATTGGCAGTTGGTTATTCGTGTTGGGATGACCAACAAGTTGGCGCGTTTTATTAGAACGGCAGAGTTTATGGGAAGAGAAGATTCAGCAGAAAAATTAACTGCTGCACAGATTATGTATCCTTGTATGCAGATTGCTGATATTTTTCGCTTGGGAGCAAAAATCACGCAATTGGGAATGGATCAGAGAAAAGTAAATATGCTAGCTCGTGAAGTGGGTCCACAACTAGGATTTTGGAAACCAGTGGTTGTATCACATCATATGTTAATGGGGTTAAAAAAAGTTCAAAGTTCAAAGTTCAAAGTTCAAAATGAAGATGAAAAAAGCAAATTACAAAAAACTATCGAAAGGAAAATGTCTAAATCAGATCCGGATAATGCAATTTTCATGACTGACACAACAGAAGATATTAAACGAAAAATTAATAAAGCTTATTGTTTGGAAGGGGATGTGAAAGAAAATCCAGTGTTGGAATATTGCAAGTATATTATTTTTGAGTCTTTTGAGCGACTCGGGATAGATAATTTTTCAGTTGAAAGACCAGAAAAGTTTGGTGGAACTGTAATTCTTAAAACTTATGCTGACCTGGAAAAAGTATTTGCTAATAAACAAGTCCATCCGATGGATCTGAAACAAACGGTCGTGAAGTATCTAGATCAATTACTACAACCCGTTCGAAAGCATTTTGAAGAAAACCCTGAAGCAAAAGCTCTTCTTGAAAAAGTTAGATCTTATCAAGTGACGAGGTAGGGAGAGTATTTAGTAGTTATAATTAAACGACTGATAATGTTCCATATTTCTTTCCCATATAACCACAATATGGAGGTGGAAGATTATCGTCAAAAATAACATCTCGTAGATGAAGATCACTTCTCATTCGAGTTAGTCGTTTATGTCTTAATACGTCATCATTAAGGAAATTATCACATAATAATAAATAAGCTCCTGGAAGCATATGTTTGGAAACTAGTGTTTGTACATCTGACAAGGTTAAGGGGCGCGCTCCAGGTTCACAAATTTGAGCAATTGCAACTGCAGAAAACAACGGACCGTTATTTTGTTGCCTAAGCCATTCTAAATAGCTATCAATCTCCATTTGTTTATTCCAAACACCTCTGTTAAAATGAAAAACAGAGTCTGTTTTACTACTCACAAATAAAGAATTTGGAAAATCTGATAATCGTATTTTACGATTTGCCCAATCCCACAATGCTCTAAGACAGGGATCTACGCGAAAAACACCCTCTTGAGTTGTAGATGGTTGAAGAAGTTGTAGTCCTAAAGTCATTTGAAGATCCCGATGATCTTTTATTTCTCCCATATTCTATTCTACCAAAATAATTTCAAATTTCACGGACGGAATATATTATTTAAGGGTGATAATTTCATTTTCTTTTAAAAAGTTTATAAAGATGTCGAAGTTTTCCGGAATTATCTATAAAAGACGATTTTTTAAGCAAGGTATAGCGAGCACCACAGGTAACTAATAAGATATTTGGTTCACTTTTCCCTATTTGATAAACATGTACTCCTGGTTTTTCTTTATTCATTATATTATATAAGGAGTTTTGTTTTTAAATTGATTATTTCTCATCATTTTTATTATTATCTTCACATTGGGAAAACCGGATTTTATGATCATTTTCAATGATTTTCTTTGATCATAGTATAAAGAAAGTACTTGATCAGCTTCCTTATAAGTGAATTCAAACTGGCCTTCATCGGTTTGACCATTCCAAAGTCCGGCAGTGGGTGGTTGGTTAATAATTTCTCGGGGGATTTTAAGGTATTTTGCCAATTGATAAATCTGGGTTTTATATAAATGTTGAATCGGTTCAATATCAGAGGCTGCATCACCAAAACGGGTGAAGTAGCCAAGAAGATGTTCAGATTTGTTTTCTGTCCCACAAACAAGCGCATCGAGTTTTTTGGCTTGGTCAAAAAGGATTATCATGCGGGTTCGTGCCATGATGTTGCCTAAACGAATGCGGGATTGTCCCTCGACTTCGCTCGGGATTATAACCGCGTCGCTTTTCTTCTCACAATGACATATATTTACTATCTCATCCACGGGTTTTTTTATATTAATAACTGAGAAATTATTAGCAGGGATTTTTAATGATTTAATTAATAAATTTAATATCTTTAAATCAGTTTTAAAATAGGGGAGATGAATAGGATAAATATTGTGTGGTAGAAGAGCCTTGGCTAGAAGTGATAAAACAACGGCTGAATCTATTCCACCAGATAAGCCAATAATGACCTTGGAAAGTTTTTGTTTCTGAAAAGTTGATTGGATAAAACGACAGATTTTATCAACCTCATTCTTTTGGCAAATCTTAAATATTTTTTTCATAATACTTTACTTGAAACTTCGGGTGTTAGCCCGAAGGAGGCAAGTTTATTCCGATATGAATATATCGGACAAATTACAAATTTGTAAATAGCGAAACTCCGAGCGTAAGCTCGTGAGTTATTTCATAAATCCTAAATCATAAATCCTATATCTTTACACCTAATAGCATTCTTATAGTACAATATCATCTACTATGCATTATAACACAGCCCTACTGATTGGTCGATTTCAACCATTTCATAATGGCCACTTGTATTTAATAAAAAAAGCGCTGCAAAAAGTAGACAAGTTAATTATTGGAATTGGAAGTGCAAACATTATAGACGAAAGAAATCCATATTCAACTAACCTACGTCAAGAAATGATTGAAATTGTAGCCAAAGAAGAAAAATTATCCGATAAAATTATTCAAATAATTTCACTTGATGATTTTTATAATGATAAAAAGTGGTTGGAACAAATTCAAAAAAAAGCTGCCAAATTTGATTTGGTGGTTGGGAATAATGAATGGGTTAATCGAATTTTGGAAAAAGCCGGATATCCGATTTTGCGTATAGGATTTTATCAAAGATTTAAATATGAAGGTGAAAAGATTCGACAACTGATCAGAGAAGGGAAAAAATGGCAAGACCGTGTACCTAAATATTTAATTTCATTACTTTAGTTAATTAATTAACTAAAGTAATTATTATTTTTTCATGAACAATAATAATTACAAATATTCACATCTAGTAATTGGCGGAACATTTGACCGCCTGCACAAAGGTCATCAAGCATTCATTTGTAAGGCTTTTACGCTAGCTCAAACCATAGTTATTGGTTTAGTAAAGAATAATTTTAATAAACAGAAACAATTAGAGGAAATAATTCAATCATATACTGATCGGTATTTATTATTAAAGCAGTTTCTTGAAACATCAGGTTATTCCAAGAGATATGAGATTGTTCCGATTAATGACATTTATGGGACAACATTAACAGATAAAAGATTGGAGGCGATTTTAGTAACCCCTGAGACACAATTCAACGCTGCTGTGATTAACAAAATTCGTCTTAAAAATAAACTACCAGTGCTGAAAATAGAGACAATACCGTTGATTAAATCAGATGATAATAAAATCATATGTTCGCAAAGAATTCGCATCGGAGAGATTAATAGGAATGGAAAAATCTACGGACGGATATTTAAGAATAAATTAAAATTACCAGACAATCTACGGGAAGAACTACGAAAACCAATCGGAAAAATTATCAATAACAGTCAACAATTAACAGTAAACAGTGAACAATTATGTGGAAATAAATCCTTATTGATTATCAGTGTTGGTGATATTGTTTCCCAAGAGTTGGAAAAACAAAAAATTATTCCAGCAATAAAAATAATTGATTTGCGTACCCAAAGACAACCAATTTGTAGAGATGTGATTAATCACATCTCTACCATGAAAAAAATCATCAATCCGCCAGGTTTTATCTGTCCACGCGCAGTACAAGCAGTTCATAAGGCCATCTCAAAATATTATCAAACAAAAATTTCCCAAATAGTCGTGATCAAGGGTGAGGAAGATCTTTTAGCTCTTCCAGCGATTTTACTTGTTCCACTGGGAGCAATTGTTATTTATGGTCAAAAAGATATTGGTGCGGTTGTGGTTGAGGTGACAGAGGAAATAAAACAAAAAATTTCCAATATCATCAATCAATTTACTATGTTAAAATAAACGATTATGTCAGATAAATACCAACCATCACAGTTTGAAAAAAAGTGGATTAAAAAATGGGAGAAAGATAAGACATATCATACATATGATATAAAAGGAAAAGAAAAAATGTATGTGCTTGATATGTTTCCTTATCCATCAGGAGCAGGGCTTCATGTTGGTCATCCTCGTGGATATACCGCAACCGATATTTTGTCACGCTATTATCGGATGAATAATTATTCAGTTTTGCATCCAATGGGTTGGGATGCTTTTGGACTTCCGGCAGAAAACGCCGCAGTTAAGGCAAAAAAAAATCCCATAGATATTGTTCCCTTAAATATTGCCAACTTTAAACGCCAAATGCAGATGTTGGGTTTTTCCTACGACTGGAGTCGGGAATTTTCCACGACAGATCCGGCGTATTATAAATGGACACAATGGCTTTTTATCCAATTTTTCAAAATGGGGTTACTCTATAAAAAAAATACACCGATCAACTACTGTCCGAAATGCAAAACCGGTTTAGCTGAAGAAGAAGTTTTGGCAAATGGAACTCATGAACGTTGTGGTAATGTGATTGAGAAAAAAGATCTGTCTCAATGGCTGTTTCGTATCACTGCCTATGCTGACAGGTTGTTAAAAGATTTGGACGGTTTGCAGTGGCCAAAAGGAATTTTGGAAATGCAAAGAAATTGGATCGGGAGAAAAGAAGGAATCAATATTAATTACCGGGTTTTATCTCAAGATGATTCACTGAAAATTTTATCGCGACTTAACTCGTCCCGCTTAGCGAGACTCAAACAGAAAGTCGTTCAAAATTTTAGTTCATCATCTTACCAAACTATTGATAAGATAACTTGTTTTACCACGCGTCCGGACACAAATTTTGGGGCAACATTTATTGTAATTGCACCGGAACACGGATTTGTTGAGAAAATTCTAAATCCAAAATCTCAAATTCTAAACAAATTCGAAATTTCAAAATCTAAACGAGAAGAAATTAAAAAATATGTAGATCAGGCGAAAAGTAAGTCACAAATAGAACGGGAAACTGAGGGGAGAAAAAAAACTGGTGTATTTACCGGTTTTTATGCAATTAACAATCTAAATGGAAGATTGCTACCTATTTGGATTTCTGACTTTGTACTAATGGGTTTTGGAACTGGAGCTGTGGTTGGTGTCCCTGGTCATGATCGGCGAGATTTTGAGTTTGCGAAGGAATATAAAATTCCTGTTATTCGCGTTGTAGTGGGGGCAGATAAGGATAATTCAGAAATCACAAAAAAAGAGCAGGTTCAGGAAGATGAGGGGATAATGATCAATTCGCAGTTTCTTGATGGAATGGATATTCACAAAGCAACAATTAAAATTATGGATTATCTAGAAGAAAAAGGTTGGGGTAAAAGAAAAGTGACCTATCATCTGCGTAACTGGATTTTTTCCAGACAAAGATATTGGGGAGAACCAATTCCGATGGTTTATTGTCAAAATTGTGCTATTAATAAGAGAAATTACTGGAATGTAAAAACGGGTAAAGAAATAAAAAAGAATATTGAATATGGAATATTGAATTTAGAATCGATTCCAAATTCCAAATTCCAAATTCTAAATTCCGATTTATATGGTTGGTTTCCGTTATCAGAAGATAAGCTTCCACTGGAACTGCCTTATGTAAAAAGTTATGAACCAGGTGAGTCAGGAGAGTCGCCGTTGGCCAATATTGATTCGTTTGTCAAAACCACTTGTCCAAACTGTGGTGGACCGGCAAAGCGTGAAACCGACACCATGCCCAACTGGGCAGGAAGCTGTTGGTACTTTATTCGCTTCGCTCAAAATCAAAAATCAAAGATCAAAGATCAAAGTAAGGAAAGTACATCAATTGAAAATTGGAAATTGGAAATTGAAAATTCTGCAAAAAATTGGCTACCTGTCGACTGGTATTTTGGAGGTGCTGAACACGCGGTTTTACATCTTTTATACTCTCGTTTTTGGGTTAAAGCTTTACAAGATTTAAAATTATTAGATTTTTCCGAACCATTCTTACGACTGCGAAATGTTGGGATGGTATTAGCAGAAGATAATCACAAAATGAGTAAGTCACTTGGAAATGTGATTAATCCGGATGAGGTGGTGAAGGAATATGGTGCAGATACAATGCGAATGTATGAAATGTTTATGGCGCCATTTTCCCAAGAAATCGCATGGTCAACCAAAACCTTGCAGGGGGTGCATAGGTTTTTGATAAGGGTGTGGAACATATTTCAAGAATTTAGAATTCAGAATTTAGAATTCAGAATTAACAAAAATACCGAAGATAAAAAATTGATAAATAAACTTAACCAAACAATTACTAAGGTTAGTCAAGATATTACGGCCGTGAAATATAATACTGCTATCGCGATGATGATGGAATTTTTGAATGAATGGGAAAAAACGTGTAACATGAAACATGAAACATGTAACATAAAAAATAAAAACATGTCATTGCGAGGAAGCGACCCCGCTAAGCGGGGGAGCGACGAAGCAATCCCGTTAACAACAGATAATGCCAAGAAGTTCTTAAAGATTCTTGCGCCGTTTGCGCCGTTTATCACAGAAGAAATCTGGAGAGATGTGTTTAACGAGAAACAGTCAATTCATTTATCAACCTGGCCAAAGGTAGAAGAAATAGAAATGGGAGATGTGGAAATCACAATTCCAGTGCAGGTTAATGGAAAACTACGCGGAACGGTGAAAATTCAGAATTCAGAATTTAGAATTCAGAATTTGGTGGTGGAGAAAGCATTGAAAGATGAAAATATCACGAAATATTTAGAGGGGAAAAAATATCGGGTGATTTATGTAAGTGGGAAGATTTTGAATATTGTATTGACTGGAAATATTTAGGAGTGAATTTAATAAAATATTATCTTATTCCCATGCTTGAACATCTAATCTTGTTGCAGCGAGATAACTAACAAGACCTGGTTGATGAAGTTTAGCATCAAATCTTGCCCAAACTCTAAGACTTTCAACAAGCTCTCTTGGTAGTTTTCCATGGTTTTCTTTCATAATTTCACGGACTTCATTCCTTAATGATTTAGCAGTTTTTGGACATACACGACGAGATCCTTCTTTGGAAAATAACATATTGATATTTTACTTCTTCTTCTTCTTTTCAAGCGGAAATGAAATTTTATAGCTTTACGTGCCAAAACTTTAGCAACCTGCCAGGTTGCTAATTATATATTCCTCTTGACAAGTAATAGACAATTATGTATATTGTCTGTTAATGAGATATTTGGAGTTGCGAAACCGTGTTAAGGAGAATATTTTTACATCTTTGGATGTACAAAAATATTTTCCCAATAATTCTGTACAAACAATCACGACACAATTATATCGTTTTGCAAAACAGAATTTGATTGTACAAATAAAAAGAGAGCTTTATTGTTTTGAAAAAGATAAAGTTGACGAACTGGAATTAGCGGAAAGATTATATCAACCATCATATATTAGTTGTGAGAGCGCACTCAATTACTATGGAATAGTACCAGATATCTATCAATCTGTCACGAACGTGACACTTATAACTACGAAGAAAATCAACAATGATTTTGGAATATATTTATATACTAAAATCAAACCAGAGTTGTTTTTTGGATTTTCAAAACAACAATTTTCACAAGGAAGTCATTATGCCATTGCTTTTCCGGAGAAAGCCTTATTGGACTATTTCTATCTTAGAAAGATAAATAAAATTCATGATTTACGACTCGATCTCAAGTTAATAAATAAAAAAATATATAATAAATTTCTTAAACAATTCCCTCCGTGGGTACAAAAAATAAAAATATAAACAACATCGTTGCTAATTTCTCTCAAATTCTTGAGTTTGCAAAAGGATATGGACTGCTAATTGCAAAAAAGCGGGCGGTTCTTCGAGAATATCTGCAGATGAAATTAATAGACTTAATATATCAGGAAAAAATATCCACTCGCATTTTCTTTATTGGTGGGACAGCTTTGCGCTTGCTTCATGGATTAGATCGTTTTTCTGAAGATCTGGATTTTGACACTGACAAAATAAGCGATCGTCAAATTCTTGATTTAATGGAGGGATTATCTAAGCGTTTGCAAAAAGAACAAATTGCAGTGTCGTTATATAAAAATACTACTCCAAAAAAGAGTTATTTTGAATTACGGTTCACTGACTTGCTTTTTCAATTGAATTTAAGCAAGAGTAAGCAAGAAAAATTAGTTATAAAATTTGATTTTGAATCTTTTTGGCAAGGTCAAAACCGCAAAGTCACTTTATTAAAAAAATATGGTTTTATCATTAATATTGTTTCTATCCCGCTTGATCAAATCCTTGTGCAAAAACTTCATGCCTATATTAACCGTCGCCAAACCATGCCCCGTGATTTATATGATATTGTCTGGCTTTGGGGACAGGAAGCGAAAGCTGACCTTAGTTTTATCAAGAAAAACAAACTACCAAAAGAGCTTGTGACAAAGGCAATTGAAAAGTGGAAAAAAGAGAAAAAAATATTATCAACTGCAAAGCGTAAATTGCGTCCGTTTTTGATTAATGAACAAAACGTTAATAGGTTAGAAATGTTTGAAAGTGTGTTGGAAAAAATATTATTCTATCCCGACGCTCCAACGCTTAATCTTGTTAAAGCAAGATAGTTAACAAGATTTAGTCGATGAATAGCGACATCAACTCTTGCCCACATTCTAAGACTTTCAACAAACTCTATTGGTAGTCTTCCATTGTTTTCCTCCATGATTTCGCGGACTTCTCTATTTATTAACGCGCCAGTGTCTGGACATACTTGATGAGATCTTTCCCCAGTTATTAACATGTTAATATTTTACTTCTTCTTCTTCTTCTTTTCAAGCGGAAATGCGCTAAACTAATTTTATATATTTGAATGTAAATGTACTATACTATTACTCTATGTGCCAAAACTTCGGTAACCTGGCAGGTTGTCTATCGGGTTGGCAGAACAATATGAAAGCAAGCAATTTTTGGAAAACGTTAAAAAAACCCATCATCGGCCTGGCGCCAATGGATGGAGTGACAGATGGTGCAATGCGAGAGATTACGGATATTTATGGACGACCAGATGTAATTTTTACTGAGTTTGTTCCGGTGATGGCCATTAAAAAGGGGATTGTTAAAGTTTTACATGCACTCAAACGCCATCAAACAAAAACTCCGCTTGTTGCTCAGTTTTTCGGTAATGATCCTGATGCGTTTTATCAGTCAGTATTTGTGGCAGCGGAATTAGGATTTAGTGGGGTCGATATTAATATGGGATGTCCAGCTCGAAGTGTTGCTCAAAGAGGTGGGGGAGCAGGGTTAATCAAAAATCCAAAACTCGCCCAACAAATTATTATAGCTTGTAAAAAGGCGGCTAAGGATTGGAAAGAGGGGAGAAAAATAAACCAGATCGGATTAAGTCATGATATCTTGAATTTTATCCAATTATTTTCGCAACAGATTCTATCAGTTATTTCATTCCCACAAGTGCTCGCCACAAATAATGTGGACTGCGTGCTTGTGGGATCCCTTTCACAACTACCACCTGTTGCGAATAGAAAAATTCCAATTTCTGTTAAAACCAGAATAGGGTATGATAAACCAATCACAGAAAAATGGATTGGACAGTTGTTAGAAGTAAAACCAGACGCAATTACAGTTCATGGACGGACGTTAAAACAGCTTTATTATGGAAAAGCTGATTGGGAAGAGATTGCCAAGGCAGCTAAATTAGCAAAAAAAGCACAGACGTTGATTTTGGGAAATGGAGACGTTAAATCAATTGAGGAAGCCAAACAAAAAGTTAAAAAATACAAAGTTGTTGGAGCTTTAATTGGCCGGACAGCATTAGGTAATCCCTGGGTTTTTTCCAATAAGATTCCTACAATTAAAAAAAGATTTCAAGTAATGCTTGAACATACACAAAAATTTTTATTATATCGTCCTGACTTAAAAATATTTCCAATGCGAAAACACATGGCTTGGTATTGCAAAGGCTTTGACGGAGCAGCAGAAATGAGAAATCAGTTAATGAAAGTTAATTCGATTAAGGAGATAAAAGATGTTCTTTCAGGGTTCAATTGTTGCTAATAATACTTTAGTTAATTAATTAACTAAAAAACTTATGATACTATGTTATATTTTTTCAATCTCCAACTCTTTTAATTCATTTCCCTTTTTATACACTGCTCGAAATGAAACAACTGATTGTTTCTTTAAAAACACATAAGGTAAAATCGTTTTTAATTCCGCTAGTAAATTTTTTTGAGCAAGAATTTGCTTTGGTGTTAACCAAACAAATTCTCCATCATCAACCTTGGGTTTAAGCTCTCCGGCGGCATAATCAGCTACGATAAAGTGAAAATAAAATTCCTGATTCAAGTCAGACAAATATGCGCAGCCGGTAGCTTTGATACGTAAGTTTTTTATTTTTAGTCCAGTTTCTTCCAATACTTCCCGTCTTGCACAAGCAAATAAACCTTCGTTAAATTCCCGATGTCCTCCGGGTGCCATCCAGACGTCCGGCATGATCCGTTTATTAGGATGGCGATGAAGCATGAGATACTTATTTCCTTTTTTTACAAAACACTCAAGCGTTACGGCAATATTACGCATAATATTAAGACAGTCCTGTAAAGACTGTCTTTGAAAGACTGTCTTTAATCCAGCTCAAACTTTTAAATATAATTACTGATGGACGGGAAATTTTTATGCTTTTTAGTTCTTTTTTAGTAAACCAACGCAGTTCATTTACATCATCACCTGGTTTAATAATTCCTGATTTGTATTTTGCCAAATATGTCAGGAATAAATAATGTGTCATTTCTCCATGTTTATTTGGTTCGTTATCTTCAGCAAATTCCAATTTTTTAAGACCAGTAATTTCAATATTTGCTTCTTCCCGCACTTCCCGTCTTAGTGCTTCCTCAACAGTCTCCTTATCTAGATCAACTCCGCCGCCGACTGTAACCCAACAGTTTGGATAGGGAAAGGTGTTGGGTTTTTTTCGACCGAGTAGGATTTAATCACCCTTTTGGATAATAGCACTGGCAACAATATGGTACTTCATAGAAAAATAATAACAAAAAAGAAATTATTATTAAGCATTCATTGATATTAACCTACTCGCCTGTTACAATTTAATTCTGGAATTGGAATGCATTTGAATCTTTCATAAAAGATTCTAGATTCAACATTCCATATTCTATAATCTAAAATAGGGTCCATAGCTCAATGGTAGAGCAGCAGCCTTTTAAGCTGTTGGTTCTGGGTTCGAGTCCCAGTGGGCTCACTTATATTCAGAAAGAAACAGATTTCTAATACTTTTTAATGTTGCCCAGCCTGGATTTGAACCAGGATACTCAGATTCAGAGTCTGAGGTCCTACCGTTAGACGACCGGGCAATGAAACGAGACGATCAATTTTAACAAATTCCACCGTTATTTTAAACTGACACGTGTTAGAATTAACTTCTATGCAAACACAATTTTTCACCTTAAAAAATGGACTGCGAGTGATGTTGATTGATACCAACACCTTTCCCACCATTACAACTTTGCTTCTTGTTGGCGCAGGTTCGCGTTATGAAAATGCAGATAATAACGGTATTTCTCACTTTCTTGAACACATGTTTTATAAGGGTAGTAAAAAATATCCAAATCCAG
Source organism: Candidatus Roizmanbacteria bacterium CG_4_9_14_0_8_um_filter_34_12 (assembly GCA_002789465.1). Lineage (GTDB taxonomy): Bacteria > Patescibacteriota > Microgenomatia > UBA1406 > GWC2-37-13 > UM-FILTER-34-12. The sequence goes on from PFTH01000180.1 coordinate 13,453, forward strand.
AAATTATTTCTCAAATTATCGAGGGAATGGGTGGATATTGGAATGCGTTTACTTCGAAAGATTATACTGGTTATTACATTAAAGCGTCAACTGATCATTTTCCAAAAATGATTGATATGATTTTTGATCTCCTGCTGAATTCTTTGTTTGATCCACATGAAATTGAAAAAGAAAAAGGTGTGATTTGCGAAGAAATCAATATGTATGAAGACATGCCACAACGTCGAATTAGTGACATTTTTGATAATGTAATGTTCGCCGGAAATCCACTGGGATATGATATTGCCGGATCAAAAAAAACCGTTGTCTCTTTCAACCGAAATACTTTTGTTGATTATAAAAATCAGCTTTATCATCCTAATAATGCCGTATTAATTATAGCAGGAGGATTGTCTAAAAATTTAAAATTTGAAATTTCAAATTTAAAATACTATACAGAAATCATTGAAGCAAAATTTGGAGAGTGGGAAAAAGAGGATAATTATAAATTCATTACTGTTAAAGGTAGCTTTACAAAGCCTCGAGTTTATGTACATAATAAAAAAACTGAGCAGGCACATTTTTGTTTTGGATATCCAACTTTTAAAATTGATGACAAACGTAAACCAGCATTAAAAATTCTTGCAACAGTTTTGGGTGGAGGAGCATCCTCAAGATTGTTTCAAGAAGTGCGTGAAAAACGTGGTCTTTGTTACTACATTAGGACAGGTCTTGAACAATATCACGATATTGGAAGTATAGTAACTCAAGCCGGAGTAGCAAAAGATGTGGAAAAAGTAAAAGACGCAGTTCAGGCAACGCAAAAAGAACATAGTAAAATTGCGCAGGGAAATATTTCTGATACAGATATTGCCCGTTCGAAAGAAATGTTGAAAGGTCGGCTTTTATTGTCATTGGAGGATTCTTTCAATATTGCTCATTTTTATGGAATAAAACAACTACATGAAAATTCGGTTGAGTCACCCGAAGATAGAATAAAACAAATTGAGAAAGTAACGAAGCAAGAAATCGTCGCTCTTGCAAAAGAATTGTTTGCGCCTGAAAAAATGGTATTTACTATAATAGGGCCCTTTGAGAGTAAGGACATTAATATAGATATATAGTAATTGTAAAAACAAAATGTCATCCTCGTAAAGACGGGGATCCAGTCCACAATTACCTTATAATGTATATTATGTCTGGATTCTCTCCTACGAGGGAATGACAAAAACCGATATTTTTTCAATAACGATATGTTTAATGAGTATTATTTTCTTATCCCGTTCATTTTTATTTTAGGCGCTGCAATCGGTTCCTTCCTTAACGTTTTAATTGATCGTTGGTTAAACGATCAACCAATCACAGGGCGTTCTTGTTGTGATCATTGTAAAAAACAACTAAAATCACTAGATTTAATTCCGATTTTTTCTTTTTTATTTCTGAGCGGTCGATCTCGTTGCTGCAATAAAAAACTATCTTGGCAGTATCCGCTGGTGGAAATGGTGACGGGAGTATTATTTGTTCTCGTTGTCATTGCGAGTCCCGCTTTGCGGGACGTGGCAATCTCGTTACCAATAGGACAGTCTATATTAACGGGATTGCTTCCCTTCGACTACGCCACGTCAAGCGTAGTTTCGCTCAGGGTAAACCTCCTCGCAATGATATTAATGTTAGCTACTGTTTCCTGCCTCATCGTCATTTTCTTTGCAGACGTGAAATATCAAATTATTCCTGATCAAATCCAAATATTATTATTTCTATTTTCTATTTTCTATTTTCTATTTTCATCTAACTGGTCGATACAATCTTTGATAATTCGCTTATTGTCTGGTGTTGTCGTGATGCTCCCAATTCTCCTTATTTATCTTATTTCCCGTGGTCGGGGAATGGGTTTTGGAGACGTGAAACTGGCGTTTAATATGGGAATATTACTGGGAATCAAAGGCGGACTGCTTGCACTTTATTTTGCTTTTATTATTGGAGGAATTTTCGGCGCGTATTTACTGTTGTCAAAAAAGAAAAAACTAAAATCAAAAATCGCCTTTGGCCCGTTTTTAGTCTTGGGGACAATAATTTTGCTCTTTTTTAACCCAATAATTATTTTCTGGTTAAAACAAACATATGGATTTTGAAGCTAAAATGAGACAAGCTGAAAAATTAGTTCAAGCAAGGCGATTGATTGTGGCTAATTTGGTAATTCCCTTACAGGGAGAAGATACTGAGGTTTTTATTAAGGCTGTTATTTCGTGTTTCGAGGCTTTTGACATTGAAATATCGCTAGCGGAAATTGCATCTAACCGTGCAAAATGGGAGAAACTACATCAAATGTGGCGTGATAGTAGTTTGCCAAAAGTTGTATCCGATGTCGAGTTGAAAACAGGACGGGGATATGCTAATTTTATTGTTTATACAATTAGAAATGATTCATCTGTAACATTTAATATAACAGCTGGTCCATGTTCTAATCCGAATCCTGCTATGTATATTCACGAAAGTAAACGAGTTCTTTTTCCTGGTTTTTTTATTAGATTTTCAAAAGATATTGCAGGTCTAAATAGTAATATAAAGTTTACAGTTAACAATCAGGGTGGGTATATGATTACGAAACAACAATATTAGTTTATCTTTTATTAAAGTATTATACAATCATTTCTTATGCACCCAATTTTTTTCGGAATTGTGGGACAGATTGCGTCGGGGAAAGGAGAAGTTGTAAAAATACTTACGGAAAAATATGGTTTTGTATCTTTTAATCTTTCTTCAATCCTGCATAAAATCCTTGAGGAAAAGGGAATAATAAACTTCACGCGTGTGGATTTGCAGGATTTGGGAGATAAACTACGTAAAGAAGAGGGAGAGGGTGTATTGGCGAAGAGAGCCATAAAATACTTCTGTCATTCCCGCGTAGGCGGGAATCTAGACTGGATCCCCGTTTTCATGGGGATGACAAAAAAACAAACAAAAATGACAAAGAAAGTAGTGATTGAAGGTATACGTAATCCAGCTGAAGTGAAGTTTTTACGGACGTTACCTAATTTTAAATTAATTGCAGTAAAAGCAAAAAAAGCAGTGCGGTTTAGACGGTTAAGAAAACGGGGTAAGTCTTGGGATCCAAAAACCTGGAAGGACTTTTTAGTGGTTGACCGGCGGGATAAAGGAATTGGTCAGAAAGGATATGGTCAGCAAGTGGGGAAGTGTGTGAAGATGGCGGATGAAAAGATTCAGAATAATGGAAACTTAAAAAAACTAGAATCAAATATAAACAATCTATTAAGTTCGTTAAGTTTATAAAGTGACAAGTTTTTAAAGTTTCCAATATGGGTGATACTTTATAACTTTAAGAACTTTATAAACTTTTGACTATTTTTTGAACATAATTTTTTCATCTGTACGGACGTAGGAAAACAATTCTTCAGGCTTAAACCACAATCTAACTTCTTTTTCTCCGTCTTCAACCGTATCTGAGGCGTGAATGATGTTTCGAAGTGGTCGATTTTGTTCATTAGCAAGGTCAATGGTGTCATGAGAAAAGTCACCTCGAATAGTTCCTGGGGTTGCGAGAAGAGGAATGGTGTTACCAGAAAGTTTACGAACGATTTCAATCACGTTATAACCTTCCACAACCACACATAGAACTGGTGATTCTTGGAAATAATCAATCAACCATTTTTTTACAGTTTTACCAATTTCAACTGCATTATCAGTTTTAAATATTCCTTTTGTATCCAAACTTTTTTCTGCATAGTTTGTTAACGTTCGTTGTCCAACCTTTTCAAACCAAACATCAGTTTCCGGATAATGAGCAACGACAGTTTTCTCATCAGCCATACCAAATTTAAGGCCAATGATGGTTAGTCCAACTTGTTCAAAGCGTTTTAAAATTGCGCCACAGAGACCACGGGCAACACCGTCAGGCTTTATAATTAGCAAGGCTTTTTGTTTGGTCATATATACGATTTTCGCGGATGATAAATAACGGATTTACACTGATATTCGTGTTAATCTGCTTTTAATCTGTGTAAATCTTTTTAATAACTGATTAACTACTAAGATACAATTGATCTATATCACGTTCATAATCTTTAAAATCTATATCCCCGAACCAGTATTTTATTTCGCGTAAAGCTTCCTCAACTGATCCTGATGCATGGACAAAGGTTTTGACAACGCGATCAAAAGATGAAGAAAGAATGGAATTATCATAGGAAAATTTTGCATGTAAAGTTCCCGGATCAGCCAATGCGGGAATTGTGTGTCCACGAAGTTTTCGAGCAACGGTGATAGCATTGGGGCTTTCCCAGACCGAAACAACAATTGGTCCTTCTTGCCAATACTTAATTAAACGGTCATAAACAAACTGACCAAGTTTAACTGGATCTTCGGTTCCAAATCTTTTTTTTGGATCAGCGCCAGACTGTTTAAAGCTAGATAAAGTTTTTTCTCCCATTTCTCTAATCCACTCAAGTGTACCTGGATAATGGTTTTTTATGACATCTGCTTCAGGTTGAAGCATTTTTGCTGCCATAAGTTTTAATCCAGCAGTTTCAAAGGTTTCAAAAACCGTACCAATTAGACCGCGCTTCACTGCATCGGGTTTGATTATTATTAGGGTTTGTTCCATGGATATAATATTTATAATCGTTATAACAATCATAACAGTTATAATCTATTTTTTATGTGGTTAAAAATTGACTTCGTTACTTCATCAATATCCTTCTCTCCATCAATATTAACCCATTTTGTCCAAACCTGATCTTTAACCAATTTTTGGTATTGTACATAGGTTTTTCTAATAAAGTCAAAGTCTTTTTCTCTTCGGTTTTTTTCTTTTTGTTCTCCAAACTTGCGCTTGATGGCAATATTTGGATTAACGTTTAAATAAAAGACCATATCAGGAACCTCAATTCTAAAATCTTTTGCAAACCTCAATTGTTTTTCTAAAGTAACGCCCTCAAGTGCCTGAAAACATAGAGTTGAAGAAAAATAGCGATCAGCAATTACAACTTTATTTTTTCTTTCATGACGAATAAACTCACGATCAGATAAAAATTGAAGAGAATAAAGTAGAAATTGCATTTCTGCACTTAAGTTTTTGTTATTGTAAAGAAATTCCCGAATAAACTTGCCAACGTTAGCTTCATAGTTGGGGTATTTGATAAAAGAAAAAGGAAGGTTGTTTTTTTTCAACCATTTTTGAAGATTGACAGCCTGTGTTTCACAACCAGCGCCGTCAATTCCTTCAATGACTATAAACATAGAATGATTATAATGATTATAAAGTTTATAACAATTATAATTATTATAAATATTATAATGATTATAATTTATTAGCAACTTAAAACACCTATGCAAAACCAAGGTTACAAGGGATTAGCGTTTTATAAACAATCCGAGATTATCCATGATTTTACGGTAGAATTCGTCAAGCTTTATATCAATCACTATTCTCGCACAAAAGACCAGATGGAGCAATCTGCCCGTTCTGGTAAACAGAATATTGCTGAAGGTTATATCCAAAAAAGCATAGAAAGTAAACTAAAATTAGTTGGAGTGGCGCGTGGATCACTAGAAGAACTTTTAAACGATTATCAGGATTATTTACGTCAACATAATCTTAAAATTTGGTTAAAGGATTCACTGGAGGCTAAGAAAGTTAGAGCTTTAGTTTATAATCCCAATAATTGTTATAACAATTATAAAGATTATATAAAGCCAGCTGAATCAGCTGCAAATGTTATGATCTGCTTAATCAATCAAACCAATCAACTTCTTGATCAAAAACTACGATGGTTGGAAGAGCGGTTTGTAAAAGAGGGGGGATTTCGCGAAGATCTGTTAAAAAAGCGTTTAGCTTTTCGTAATAGATCAGTGTAATTGTTATAACCGTTATAATAATTATAACTGTTATAATAATTAGTTGATTCTTTTGCTCTCGTAGCTTAACCCCAGAAGAACTCTAATCTTGGTCTGGAGGCTTACAGCCTTGCACTCCCGAGAAGCGAGTCTTCGGGGCAAGTTGGATAAAGAGCTCCCATAGTTCAACGGATAGAACGAGCCCGTCCTAAGGGCCAAATGGTGGTTCAATTCCGCCTGGGAGCACAAAATTTTTTAAATATAAAATTCTGAATCTCAAATTCTCTGATTGGTTTTTCAAGAAGTCTTTAAGTCTTAAATATGGTTCGGGGGTAATATTCCAAAATTCTGCCTTTAATATACAGGATAGTGGTGTAATAACTACAATAATCGAATTGTGGCTATATTACATATCAGTTATAATTGATTCATGAATTTTACAAAGACAAATAAATCAAAAGAGTATTTTCGAATATTAATACTCCGAATCATCGGTAATTTTCTGATCCTTTCTTCCTTATTTATGATTGGGAAAACTTTTTATCAACCGGCAAAAGAGGAAGTCCGATATTTTGTGAATCAATATTTCAATAAAAAATATGTGGTCAAAACAGATAAGATGACATTTAAAATAGATCAAAACAACAACCAACCAAAAGGCGGATTGGCAAAACTGTTAAACGTAAAACCATTTGAAGTGTTAACGCCGGAATATCCGGAATTTAGCATTGTGGTGCCAAAAATCGGCGCGAATGCTAAGATTTTACCAAATATAGATCCAACTGATGACAAAATTTATTTAGAAGCCTTAAAACATGGCGTAGCTCATGCACAAGGAACAGTTTTTCCAGGTGAAGGTGGACATATATTTTTATTTGCACATTCCACTGATTATATTTGGAATGTTAGTTATTACAATGCGGTTTTTTATTTGCTATATAAACTGGAAAAAGAAGACGAGGTAAACATTTTTTATAAAGGTCAACGCTATGTTTATCGGGTGACTGATAAAACCGTGGTTGATCCGTCACAAGTTGAGTATTTAACCCGAAAAAGTAATCGTGAATTTCTCACTCTTCAAACCTGTTGGCCTCCAGGAACCACTCTTAAAAGGCTGCTGATATTTGCGGTGAGAAAGAGTGAATAGAACTACTAAAACACGTCGTCATTCTGGTAAGCGAGCAAAGCTGAGTTTGACTCGGCGTAGCGAGCGCATCCAGAATCATCGTTAGGTAGATTCTGGACAATCAGAAGTGGTGCCAGAATGACATATCTTAACAATTTAGCAATATAACAATTTAACAATTTTTCTCTCTATCTAATCCCCACCGCATACAAATCCGGAAGTTTATTATTTTTTGGATTAAGATTAACAAGAATAATTAGCTTTCCCTCGCTTGTAACCGAGAAAAAATCGGCTTCAAAGGGCCCTGAATATACAATTTGTCGATTGGTATTATCATATTCGGAAACAACAATTTCTTTATCGTTTTTCAAAACTATATGGCGTGAATCAAAAAACCATGAGATAGAATTTAGAATTTTGAATTCAGAATTTGGAATAGTTGTTTTGTAGTTTTTGTCCTCCTTTTTATCATAAATATAAACATTTCCTTTTACTAATGAACGATTTTCCAGCGTTTGATTTGTCCCAATTAAAGTTGTTTTTATTAAGGTAGGAAGTGTAAGGTTTTGCTCAGCTTGATAGATAAATTTAAGCTTGTCAGGAGAAAAAGTAATTAAACTAAATGAAGAAGTGGCAGTGTAACCAAGATTATCCGGAAAGGTTTCCAAGATTTTTTGAATTTCTTTGGTTTTTTCATCCTGCCAAGCACTTGATAATGCTTCTTTAGATATAGTCACATCAAACAATTGGGTATTATCATCTTCGAGTGATAGTAGATAAGCGACAGATTGAAAATCAAACAAACCTTGTTTTAGGTCAGGAGAAAAGTTTACAGTCACAGTATTAAAATCAATATCTTCCGGTAACATTTTTTTAGCAAGAATAAGTTTTAGCGGTGGAAGAAAAGAAAAAGGTTTTTTATTTGCTTCAAAAATGTAGATTCCGTCACGAAGTGTGTCATTGTTTTGTGAGAAAAGCAGGACGCGATCGCTTTGTTCTATTGGAATGGCTTTGGTAATACCAATATTGGTCAATGGAGTTAAGGATGCGTTAATTGGAAAAAGCACTGCTTCAATAGTTTCAACTAATTCACCTTTGAGAATAATGGTTTTATTCCAACTCGTATAACCTTCTTTTTTAACGCTAATATTATATTTTCCATAGGGTAAAGTGATATTAGTATCAGTGACACTTTCAAGCTTTCCATTGATATAAATTTTTGCTGCTTTTGGCCAGGATGTGATGGAAAATATTCCTGTGGCAGTAACAGTTTTTTTTTGTGGATTAAAACGATATCCTCGAGCATAGACGATAATTATTGCAAGGATGGTTAAAAAAACTGAGAATAATCCAATTCGTTTTAATAACTTAATCATTTTGTAGAAAATTACTGATATATTTTAATCGGTTTATATAGATGTTTGTATTATTAATTTAATTGTTATTATTTTTCTTGTCGAATAATATTATACAATATTAATAGTTATTTGTAAGAAATTATTGATTATCAAATAAATATATCATCGTGATCCCGCCGACTGAGGCGGGAGAAGCGATCCCGTTACCAACAGGATGTTCTTTATCAGCGGGATTGTCCCTCGAACTAAGCTCGGGATTATAATTTCCCTTGCTAAACGGAGTTGTAATGATATTGTCTGGTATAGATTTATTAAACAATTATGTTTTTCAGTAAAAAAGTCGGGATAGATTTAGGAACAGCCAATACCTTGGTTTATGTAGCTCATGAAGGCATTGTTTTAAATGAGCCAACCGTAGTTGCCTATTCACTTGAGGATAAAAGGGTTTTAGCAGTTGGTAATGATGCAAAAGAAATGTTAGGGAGAACTCCAGGATCAATTGTTGTATCACGTCCGATGAAAGAAGGAGTGATTGCGGATTATACAACTACTGCCGCTATGATTACCTACTTTTTGAAGAAATCTTTAAAAGGTAAAGTATATTGGCCGATTTTGATGATTTCAATTCCAGGTGGAGCATCTCAAGTGGAAAAACGTGCGGTGGTGGCTGCTTGTCGTCAAGCTGGGGCGTCTGAAGTTTACTTAATCGAAGAGCCTCTGGCTGCGGCCATTGGTGCAAAAATCCCCATTTCTCAACCCTCCGGACATATAATTATTAACTTGGGCGGTGGGACAGCAGAAGTTGCGATTATCTCTCTGGGTCAGTTGGTAGTATATAAAACAATCCGAGTGGCAGGAACAAAGTTGGACGAGGTGATTATTACGCAAATGCGAAAAAAACATAGTTTAATTGTTGGAGAGCGTACAGCTGAAGATATTAAAATGACAATAGGGAATGCTTTTGTTAAGGATCAACCAAAAGATTATGTAGAAAAAACGATGGAAGTGAAAGGTCGTGATTTTCAAACCGGTTTGCCACGGATTTTTCAAATTGGTGAGAATTCAATCAATGAAGCGCTGGAACGACCGCTCAAGCAAATCATGGATGGAATTAAAGAAGTGTTGTCACAAGCGCCTCCGGAACTGGCCGCAGACATTGTTGAAAAAGGGATTGTGCTTACTGGAGGAACTGCACAGCTTCATAATATCGATAAGTATGTAACTTACTACACCGGTGTTGCTTCTTTTGTGGTGGAGGAGCCGTTGTTTTGTGTGATTCGTGGTGTGGGAATGGCGGTGGAAAATTTGGATAGTTATAAGGAAGCAATCAGATAGAATCTAGAATGTAGAATTTTGAATTCAGAATAATGAATAAAGAATTAACTTATAGTACTATTTATTATTAAGGATAAAAATTAGATTAATAAACGATTTAAGAAAATGAAGATCAATGGAATAGTATATAATATAATTTATTATGCAATTATTAAAACGACCTAACTAATTTATAATAAATTGACTTAACAACTTAGAAGTCAAATAAAAAATTTGAACAAAAACAGAAAAAATTATAATATTTATAAAAATTATAATGCTTATAATAATTATTAATTCTTAATTATGAAAACCTTGCTTGGAGTTACGATCGACAATGACTTAAAACAAAAAGTCCTAGAGAAAATTTTTAAATACTGGGATAACCCAAAGGGATTCTTTCATGTTGTATCTTTGAATCCGGAAAATATCGTAATTGCCCAAAACGATTTGACGTATAAAACGATTCTAAATGATAGTAAAATTAGACTGAATGATGGGATTGGGATTGTTATAGCAAGTAGATGGTTGGGGATTGACATGATTGATAGGCTCACGGGAGTCGATTTGATGAAAGAGTTGGTGGAAATGGCAGGAAAAAGGCGCTTCCACGTACTGTTAATTGGAGGTGGAGCAAAATTAGCAGAGTCACTTGCAAAGTGCTATCAGCAAAAATATTCTAAATCGAAATTTGTTGGTATCGAAGGGACAAAAAACATATTGAGTATGCATGAAAAAGAGAATGAAAAAATATTCTCTATAGTCGCTGATTTAAAGCCTAATTTAATTCTAGTAGCTTTTGGTTCACCGTTTCAAGAAAAATGGTTATGGCAAAATCGAGATAAGTTTAGGGGTTGTGTTTGTATGGGGGTTGGACAAGGATTTGATGTCGAAGGGAGTCGTGTGAAACGTGCACCAATGTGGATTCAGAAAATTGGAATGGAATGGTTGTATCGTTTGCTCACGCAACCGTGGAGATGGAGAAGGCAACTACGGCTAGTAAAGTTTATCTATCTGGTGATGAAACAGAAGATATTTGGATAAATCAGAAGACGGAAGACGGAAAAAAAGATAAGATAAACCGTAATGAAACTAAATATTTATATTTATTATTTTACTTTAAATTCCCATGATCCAGCTAAACCGGAATGATTAAAATTGTGGGTATGAAATAAGTTTGGGAGGTCAGGAATAGGATCTCCAACCGATAGAAAATCTTCTATATTACCATGTTCTTTTTTAGAGTAAAGTTCAACATGACCCACTGCACCTTTAACATATGGTCCCGTCGTCAATGAAATACAATTATGATCGTGGTATTCTAAACTATTTGTAGTATATCCGCATGCGAAAGGATTAATTGCCATTGCTTGCCATTTCAACCAATTAACCACATAAGTAAGAGTTTCTTTAGCTGTTGTTACCCTATGAGTTTCTTTATTAATCATAGTTTGAATTATACTTCTTCTTCTTCTTGTCAAACTGGGCTGAAAATG
>PFTH01000180.1:24599-27836 GCA_002789465.1 Candidatus Roizmanbacteria bacterium CG_4_9_14_0_8_um_filter_34_12
GACTTAAGCTTTACGAGTTATGATTTATGAAATATGAACGAGATAGAACAAATAATTAAATACTTTAATAATTTTGATTACATTCCCACTACAGAAGAGATTTATACCTTTTACCCGAAAAAGATTAATATGGATACTGTAGGGGAGTACTATAAGAAAAATCAAAAGTTAAAAATCAAAAGTCAAAAGTTTCAGAAAGAAAGAGAAAAACGGAAAAGGATTTCGGAGAATAAGATAAACCTAATTAACACATATATAAAATTATTATCTAATTTTTCACAGATAAAGTTGGTTGGTTTGTCAGGAACAGTGGCGATGAATAATGCACAGGAAAATGATGATATTGATTTATTTATTATTACAGCGAAAGATAGATTATGGACTGGGAGATTAGTCGCTATATTATTAGCACAACTATTAAATTTGCGGAGAAAAAGGAACAGTAACAATGTCATTGCGAGCGAATCCTGCTTAGCGGATGAGCGTGGCAATCTCGTTACCAAAAAGACGGTCTATATTAACGGGATTGTTTCCCTTCGACTACGCCGAGTCAGACTCGGCTTCGCTCAGGGTAAACTTCCTCGCAATTACATTAAAGTAAAGGATAAAGTCTGTCTCAATCTTTTTTTTGATGAAAACAATCTTCAGGTTCCAAAATACAAACAAACCGAATATGTGGCGCATGAAGTGCTGCAGATGAAGCCTTTGATCAATAAAGATCAGGTTTACGAAAGGTTTTTGAAAGCGAACGAGTGGACGTTTGTTTTTTTTCCGAACGCGGCAGAAGATTTTCGCGGATTAAAGGCGGATTTTCACAAATATCAGCGAAAATCAGCTATGAATCTGTGGAAATCAATCTCAAACAAGATCGAACAAATGTTAAAAAGCTTTCAACTTTTATTAATTAGAAAGCACAAAACTACTGAAATTATTACAGACTCTCAGCTTTGGTTTTTTCCGGAGGATTATGAGAGGAAGATGCAGGGATTATCACAGATAAAAAGAGCGGACTCACGCTGATAAAAATGCGCTTGCAATTGATAAAAAGACAATATATCTTATATATATGCAATATGTATATAAGTTAATCAATTGGTTGCGTTTAGTGATTAATAAGTTGTCTGGAGGTGTGACGCATCAACGTTCAACCTTGATTGACTAAATTTTCCAATTCACCGCGGCGGTGGATAGGCTATAGGTTGATTTCAGGAGCGATTTTCTGCATGGCGCGTAGGCTGATTTCAATAAACTTCTCAAGAGGAAGATTTAATCCATCACTTTGGCTGCACAAAGCCACATCGGCTCTTCTTGTTCCGGCAGCAAACTTTGGTTCTTTTAAAAATCGTTTTATAACTGATGATAATTTTACATCGGCAAGTTTTTTTGAAGGATAAACCAGTGCTACTGCCACAATCAAACCTGTTAAACTATCACAGCAGAAAATTGACCAGTCGGCTTTTGTTGTTGGTTCAACTCCGGTTAAGTCAGGTGCATGAGCTTTAACAATATGTTCGACTGTGTCAGATATTGTTAAGTTATATTTTGATAGTACTTTTTTAGTTTTTTCCGGATGGGTTGGTTTGAACTCCTGTGAATAATCAATGTCGTGAATCAAACCGGCCAATGTCCATTCATCGCGTTTTGGCTCACTTGAGCCAAGTAAGTTTTGAGACTGAAAATAATCATAGAGCGCTCCCATGCACGCTTCCACACAAATGGAATGTTTAAAAATATTAGGTTCAAGTTGTGATTTGACGGCATCCAGATATTTTTGTCGGGAATTCATATAGTTTAAATTATTTAATTAGTGACAAAATTTTATCATAAAATAGAAATAAATTACGGGGTAATTTATTTTGATTAAACCATTTCTACTCACTGCATTTTTTTGGTTCAAGTGGTTTGCGCGCGCCACTCTGATATTCACACGACATAAATATTGTAACATAGTGTTTATGATCTTTAGAAAAAATATCGTTTGTTACTGTTATATATTGAATATTCTTTACCTTAATACCAACTTCTTCTTTGATTTCCCTTTGTGCACATTCTTCAAAACTTTCTCCGAATTCCAAATTTCCACCTGCTGATTGCCATGTGTTCTTATTATGGCCATCAATTCGCTTTCCGAGAAGAATTTTGTTTTTATTCAAAATAAGAACTCCAACCCCAACCTTTACCTGTAATTTTCTCATGTTGTTTATTAGATCAACTGCGTAATAAACGAATTAATAATCCAGGATAACCAATAATGGTTATTTTTATCTTTCTAAGGATGTAGCTGTCTAAATAATAGCTGGAAGTTACAAAGGGCTGCGATATTTTTAATATGTTGGTTGTATTCTTTTTCTTTAGATCGATATGTGTCTGACAGAATTTTGTATTTTTTTATTCGAGATAAAATATGCTCAACAATTATCCTTCTTTTGGCAAGTTTAGTATTATGGATTTTCTCAGATCTTGTTAATATTTTCTTCCACCTGTTCTTTTTAATAGAAATATTAATATACCCATCTTACTCCAGTTTGTAACTTACATAATTTGACTTTTCTCTAATAATATAGTCTCATAATAGTAATGAGAAATTTTTTAACAGAAGAGTAGGTAAGGGTTTTAAAATTAACACACAGAACCATTAAGGATAAAAAATTAGCCGATAGAATAAAGGCGGTACTTTCTTTAAATGCTGGACATGAATATTCAAAAATAGCCTCCATTCTTCTACTTGACGAAGTTACTCTTAGTCGTTATGTTGAAAAGTTTAGGACAAAGAGAATTGATGGGTTACTGGAATTTCGATACAGTGGTGGATAGACAAGATTAACTTTTATCCAAGAACAGGAATTAAAACTGTTTCTAAAAGAGAATACGAAACGAACAGCTAAAGAAATAGTTGATCATATCAATAAAACTTATGATTTCAGATTTTCTGTCATTGGCGTAACTAAATTTCTTCACCGTATGGGATTCTTCTACAAAAAACCTAAGATTATTCCAGGAAAAGCAGACCCTATAAAGCAAGCTGAATTTATTGAAAAATATCTGGAGATAAAATCAAAATTAAAAGAAAATGATCAAGTATATTTTATTGACTCAACTCATCCAACTCACAACACCAGAGCTTCTTGTGGGTGGATATTAAAAGGAAAAGAAAACGATAAATTCATTAAAACCAATACAGGACGAGATAGAATTAATCTCAATGGAGCATTAAATCTTAATAATCACTCCGCTATT
>PFTH01000063.1 GCA_002789465.1 Candidatus Roizmanbacteria bacterium CG_4_9_14_0_8_um_filter_34_12
CAAGCTTTTAAGACAGCAACTTAACTTAAATTTTGAGTAGAAAAGCCGTTTCTAGCCGACCAGTGCCCAACTTCTTTTAAAGTGCGTTCTACTATAGAACGGTTAATGTCGTGGATTCCATCGATGTTGATAAGAATATTATTGATAATTATTCTTCTTTTCGTAGTGTTGGAAAAAGAATCACTTCTTTGATTGCCCAGGTGTTGGTGAAAAACATTGTTAGACGATCAATTCCGATTCCTATTCCACCAGTTGGAGGCATGCCATATTCAATTGCTGTTAAAAAATCTTCATCGATCTGCTGTGCTTCTTCTTTATCTTTACGTGTAGCTTTGACATCTGATGTAAATCTTTCCCGTTGAATAAGTGGATCAGTTAATTCCGACCATCCGTCACAGATTTCCCGACCGCCAATATAGCCTTCAAAGCGCTCTACCCATCCGGGCTTTGATCGATGTTCTTTAGAAAGTGGACTCATTTCAATTGGATAGTCAATAATCCAAGTTGGATTAATCAATGTTTTTGGAATCTTATGTTCAAAAATTAAAAAAATTAACTGACCTTTTGATTCTCCACCAAGAACTTCAATTTTTTCGTTTTTACAGTAAGCTAGTAAATTTTCGATGGTTATATTTTCAACATCGAGTTGAAGTTTATTTTTCATGATCTGTGCCATAGTGATTCTTGGCCATTTTCCTGACAGATCTATTTGCATTTCATCAATTTTCATTTTTGTGTTACCATTGATTGTGTTTGCGAGATACTTAAATAAACCCTCTGTCACGTCCATGACACGTTGATAGTCTGCATAAGCCTCATACCATTCAATCATGGTAAACTCAGGATTATGAGTGCGGTCAACTCCTTCGTTTCGAAAGTCTTTTGCAATTTCATAAACACGTTCATAACCACCAACAATTAGTCTTTTTAAATATAGCTCGTCAGCAATACGCAGATACATTTTTTGCCCAAGTGCATTAAGGTGAGTAACAAACGGTTTTGCATTAGCGCCACCATAAAGCGGTTGGAGAACCGGTGATTCTACTTCCCAAAATCCTAAATTATCAAGATAATGACGAAGTTCCCTAATCACTTTTGTTCGGATGTCAAATCTTTGGCGTACTTCTGGATTAAGTAGTAAATCTAAATAGCGTTGACGATAGCGTGCTTCAACATCTTTTAGTCCATACCACTGATTGGGTAGAGGCAGGAGTGATTTTGATAAAAGCGTATAGCTTGTTGGAATAATTGAAAGTTCGCCGGCAATTGTTTTTGTAACCGTTCCCTCAACACCAACATAATCGCCAATATCTAAAAGCATTAGATTTTTATAGCTTTCATCACCAAGTTCGGTTTTTTTGAAAAATAATTGGATTTTTCCGGTTTCATCCTTTAGATCAGCAAAAGCAATGTTTCCGTGAGTTCGAAAAGAAAGAATTCTTCCGGCGGTTTTAACAACCTTTCCTTCCATTTCCCTTGTTTGAGCAATGGATTGTTTTTTATCAAAATTCGCCGGGTAGGGATTAATTCCCAGTGCGCGAATTTTCTCCAATTTTTTCAAACGTTCTTCACGAATGTTATCCGAAGTGGTCATATTATTAATTTTAACATGAGTTTCTGTAAATTAAGAATCGATTTAATACTAATGCGTTCTTTAACCGAATGAGTGAACTCACTACCATTTCCAAGATTAATACATTTTTTGCCGCATTGGTTAAAAATATTAGCGTCGGAAACACCCCAAGATGACTGAGCAATAGGAACAACATTCATGCAATTGAAGATTACTTTCAGATTATTAATCAACTGTTCAGATACTTGATCTTTATGAAGATAACCGGTATTTTCTTGGACAAAATTTTGAGTAAACTTAACGCCATATTTTTTTGTAGATTTTTCCAGTTTTTTAATTAACTGTTCTTTATACGTCGTTATTTTTTTTTCAATAAACGAACGAATTTCTCCTTGGATAAAAGCATTTCCGGGAATTGTATTGCGAACCGAACCTAGGTTGATCACGCCAATATTGGCAACTGTATCTTTATTAAGCCTTCCCAAAGATATTTTATTGATAAATTTGATTAATGGAAAAATTACATTATTTGCTTTGTTTGGTAATGAAGTATGAGCAGATTGTCCAATTATATTAATATTAAAGCGTTCGTAAAATGGAGATGCAGTTATAATTGTTCCAATTGGGGAACTACTATCAAAACAATAACCATAATCTGATTTGAGTAACTTTGTATTGAAATTAACTGCTCCATAGTTGCCTATCTCCTCAGATCGGGTGAAAATAACTTCAAAATTACGGTGAGCAATATGGTTTTTTATTATTTGCTGAGCAGTATATAAAACTGTTGCAACAGCAATTTTATTGTCTGCGCCTAGTATTGTTGTTTGATCAGATTGCACAAAACTGTTTTTAATTATTGGTTTAATATTGCGTCCGGGTTCAACTGTATCCAAATGAGCGGAAAAAAAGATTGGTTTGGTTTTTTTCTTACCGACACGACAATAAACATTCCCAAAACGATCAATTGCAGTTTTTATTTTAAGCGCTTTGAGAAATTGAACAATATATTTTGAGATCTCATCTTCAAAACCGCTTGGAGAATCGATTTTAACAAGTTTGATAAATAAATTAGTGATTTCCATGATTATTTAATTGGTTCCTGGTAATAATTAATATCCGGTTGTCTTAATTGCGTCACCAGATTGTCCGGTGTACCAAATTGACCTTTTAAAATTCCGTCTATTTTTTGTGCTGTTTCCGGATTGCCATAGGCATAAAAATAACAGGGGATAAGCCTTCTTTCGTTTGGAATTATCCGATCAATCGGTTGTTGATCTTGCGCGTTGAAAAAAGTTTTAATTGGGGCAGAGGTTTGGTTGACGCGCTTTGGACAGGCGTCGGTTCCGTTTTGAAAACCTTGTCCAAAACTTCCATGATACACGCAGGTAAATGCGGAAATAAACGGAAGAGAAAGGGGATTAGTATAAAAAGCGCCAATGTCCATTGCCATCGCATCTTTTAAGACTCTTAGAACTGCTTTGGTTTTGGTTGTTCCCATAATCATCACCTCTCCTCCTCTGATTTTATCAATATACATTTTTAACAGTTCATTTCGGAGTGGTCCATAAAGTCCTTTTCCCCGAAACGTTTCCGGATCCATAAAACCTGTTCCCATTTCCCATATCTCCGGACAATCTTGTAGGTCGAGTTTGTTCTTAAGAAGTGGGTCGAGTAAAGGGGAAAAACGCACATGTCCTAATGCTTCAACCATTTCTCCTGGTTGATGGTGGTTTCGTCCAACCACGGCAGACATAGCGTTGGTAAAACTCGCTGCCAAATCGGCAGTAGTTACTTGCAATACCCGACTTGATTCGCGGGTAATTCCTCGATCAACCAATCTAAAATCAATTGGATGCCCGTGATTTTGTGTATAAAAACGATATGATGTTGTTTCCATAATAAGTTTACTACTATAGCCTACTGTCTTTCGTTATTCAAATTTTTAAACTTTTTTGACAAAAAGCATATGAAATGTTAAAATTCAAACATATTTGAAGTCATTCTGGTAAGTCCCGCTTAGCGGGACGCACCGAGAATCGAAGATTGATTCTGGACAATTGGAAGTGGTGCCAGAATGACAAACTTATTTAATATATGATAACCATTCCCCAAGTAGTTGAAGAAATTATTCAAAAGCAACCTTTTTTAATTGACATGATTAACGACGGATTAATTAATCATTCTTCTTTGGCGCGAAAAATTAGATTGGAGATAGAAGAAAAGCTATATAAAGCCGTTCAGTTAGGAGCAATTGTTATGGCGTTGAAACGGATAAAAATAAGTACAATAAGTAAAAAACCGACGCTACCCTTTAAAAACCCTGATTTGATGGTTCGATCTCAACTGATGGAGGTCACTGTTAATTCAAAAAATCTGGAAAGGGGAGATCAGTTGGCAAAACTTCATAGGTTAGCTAATGAAAAAGGTTTATTTTTTACAATCACACAAGGAGTTGTTGAAACAACTATTATCACAGGACAATCTTTAAAAGCGCAGTTATATAAAATAATTCATAAAGAAAATATAATTGCAAGTTTTGAAAATCTTTCAGCCATCACGATTAAACTGACGAGAGAAACAGTGACAACCTCTGGATCGTATTTTGAAATATTAAAATATCTTGCATGGGAAAAGATCAATATAATCGAAGTGGTTTCCACCTATACTGAATTTACTATCATCTTTCAAGATAAAGACGTTGACCGAGCGTTTAGTGTTTTGAAAAAGAAGTTGTGATTTAATTTTAATTTTCTTTGGTTATATCTATCCTAACTCCTTACTACTAAAACCTAACTACTAATGATTGTTATTTATAAACCGTAGACAAGAATACTATTAAATGTCATAATAAGTGGAGAGTTGTAAAGTTTATAGACATTTCTTAAAATACGCGTATGAATGTTCAAAAAGTTAAAAATATTGAAACAAGGTTGTTTTATTTTTTGAATAAATGGAATCTTTTTCATTTTCCTACTCTTTCACTAATAACTTTAACTAAATGAGCATCGTTCCATTGACTAAAGTTATAAATAATTCCTGGTTTATCATTTAAAATGTGATTAAAATAATATTTAGAAGGCGGAAAAACGTTTTTCATTTTTAACATTTTATCAACATCGATCCATTGAGATTTGCCTTCTTTAGATGAGATAACTTTTTGAGATTTGGGAATAACTGCTCTAAATAAATATTCCATCCATACTTCGCCGCGATCACTGTGATGATGAAAGGCTAAAAACTTGAGCTTTATATTTTTTTCACCAATATCAACTCCTGTCTCTTCCTTAACTTCACGAATGGCTGTCGATAAAACATCTTCTTCCTCATCAACATGACCGCCTGGTCCGATCCAAAATCCAGGAAACTTCTCCTTATTTTCTGCCCGTTTATGCATAAGTACTTTTCCCTCGTGAACAATATATACTTCACAGGCAACAATTAATTGACCTAGTTCATGTAATCTTTTTTTCATAATTATTTTGTAAAAATATCTAATTTCCCATACAAAATAATCGGTTGCGTTGCCATAATTTCGGTGGTATAAGATAATTCCGGTAAATGATATAAACAATAAAGTTTTTTATTTAACACATGTGCAAATGCCATTTCAATCAAGGTATTTCCTCCAACATAACCTTTAACTCCTTTTTTTTCAGGATTAACAACCAAAACAATATCATGATTTTTTATTTTTTTAAAATATCCACGAAGCAAATCGTGCTGGATTTTAGTATCTGCTTTTTCTGATGAAGTTGTTGTATTGGTTGGTCTTAGATTTTCT
>PFTH01000239.1 GCA_002789465.1 Candidatus Roizmanbacteria bacterium CG_4_9_14_0_8_um_filter_34_12
TGGAGACTACAAAACCTAAATCCTTTTGAGCAGACAAGGAATTTACTTTTACAAGCCTCGTGTCAAAGACCGTGAACTCTTACTACCATAAATAATTCCTCCTCTGCGTGGATCCTTCGAGCTGCTTTCTCCATATTTAGTTGTTGTTTATTTCTCCTTCCCCCAACCATTCCTGCAGATACTAAATCAACTCCTCTATTGACTAGTAACTGTGTCATCGTCCTACCTTCTCTTGCAGCGTGTGCATTGCCAGTAAAGACGACCATTCTATTATATGGTTTTTCACGAAGAACTTTAATAATCCTCCTAGACATATTTTGATTCATCATCTCATTATAGGTAGTAAAGTCCTGTTCTGTTTGGTTTCTATATTTAGGATGCATTGCTATAACACACATTCCTGTTTTAAAAGCCGTATTCGCTAATTGGATATAAAGCTGAGCAGCATTGGGAGAAAAGGTTGTGTACCCGTGCAAGCATAATAAAATACTACTTATATCATTATCCAGAAGAGCTTGTTCTAATTGTACCTGCCTACTTCCATCTAACATTTCCATACCGAAATGGGTAAAACCTAGTTCACGAAACACTCCCATATGTTGAATGATTGTGCTTTTTCCTAGTTCTCTTGTGTGTTTTTCTCCTACTACCAAAACCCGGGTTTGTGGAGATACTATCTTGCTGAAATCCACAGGTCTTCGATTATTTGCAAAAAAAACTTCAAGTTGTGTTAGACTACCATACGGATCTTTTTGGTTAATCATTCTATATGAAATCCCTTCTTGTATATCCATACTACTTAATAACAACTTTATTGTAAAATTCTTCGTTTACTTTTTATTACAGCAAATTCGCTTTTTAAAAAAATTAGGATTAATAATCGTTGATATACTAAGCTATTTTTGACAAACATCAACCGTTTTGTGGACGCTACTTGGCGGAGGGTACAGGGGTCGAACCTGTTAGAGCTTGCGCTCACAAGTTTTCAAGACTTGCGCATTACCGTCCTGCCCACCCTCCTTTAAGTACGATTAAGCCCGCTAATAAGTTCTATTTGAGGCGCGTGCCAGAATCGGACTGGCGCAATAGAAGTTTTGCAGACTCCCGCGTTTCCACTTCGCCAACGCGCCTATGTTAATCGATATTTTACCTAAAAAATCCCATTATTACCATTACGAATTTGTTCTATCAAAATCAAAAATATAGATATTTATAGATATTAAATAATATTAAATATGTTAAACTATCAATATGAATAGACAAATAAAGGCTAACTATAAAAGATTTTTTCAAATGAAAAAAAAGCAATCTGCTTTGAAAAGGTTTTTTAATGCCTTTTTACCCGAGGCAGTTTATCGAAATACCAAAATTGAACATCCGGAAGTGTCTAGAAAAGACGTCTTTTCATTTATTAAATAAGTTAGATTTTATTCATGGCTAAAACAGGTGCCACTTCGTATAAAGAGACAAAATATGGAATTTTACCGAGACAAAAAGTATTAGAACTTGAGGTTTTGGGTACAAAAAAAGGTCTGCTTTTTCTAAATCAGAATAATAAAACAGATAGAATAACACCAGAATTTATCAAACAAATCCATAAAATAAGTTTTTCTGAAATTTTAATGAATGACGCAGGTAAATTTAGAACTATTCAAGTAACTTATTCTGGAAAAGAAGCTCCTTATTTTTCCAAAATCGCCGCAATGATAAAAATATTAAGCGATGATATCGAGTTTTCTTTATCTAAATTACCTAAGTCAACAGACGATGCATTCATAGAACGAGTGATCGAACTTTTAGCTAATTTTCAACATCGTTTTGTCTTTATTCATCCATTTGTTGATTATAACGGAAGGACAGCCCGTATGCTTACATGTTATATTTTAATGCGATTAAACTTACCAATTATTGAAATCAAGATGGAAAAAAACCAAGAACGAAAAACTTATATTAAAGCACTCCAAAAAGCAGACAAAGGAGACTATCAAGATTTAGAAGAAATTTTAAGTATCGCTCTCAATGAAAGTTTAAAAAAAATAATATTGTAAATATTAATAGTTCTAGATCCGAGTGCTCCATAGAAAAAAATGACTACAACAATTTATATCGTAAGACATGGTGAATCGGAAGGAAATATTAATGGTGATATTTATGGTGGTGATCCCCCATTAACACAAATCGGAATCGAACAGGCAGAAGCATTGGCAGAATTTTTATTATCAAAACCTATTGATATTATTTATTCTTCTCATCTAAAAAGAGCCT
This sequence comes from Candidatus Roizmanbacteria bacterium CG_4_9_14_0_8_um_filter_34_12, assembly GCA_002789465.1. Classification (GTDB taxonomy): domain Bacteria; phylum Patescibacteriota; class Microgenomatia; order UBA1406; family GWC2-37-13; genus UM-FILTER-34-12. Next base: position 2,266 of record PFTH01000239.1, read on the forward strand.
ATCAAACTGCCCAAAAAATTGCAGATAGAAAGAAACTTAAAGTGAACATAACCAAAGAATTAAGAGAACGATTTTTTGGAAAACTTGAAGGCAAGAAAATAACTCAAGCATTAAAGACTTATCCAGAAAAATACAAAGAGTTTCCCAAATTAACTGCAAAAGAACAGTTAACATGGAAAATTGTTGAAGATATGGAAACTTTGGAAGAGGTATATAAAAGAACAATTGCATTTCTTAATAAAATTTCAAAAATACACAAAGGACAATCTGTTTTATTTGTAACACACGCGCACTTAATGCTTTCATTACTCACCTCCCTCGGGTTTGCAACCTTAAATCAATTGCCATATGGTTCAATAAAAAATACCGGATATATTAAAATTAAAAGTAATAGTTATAATCACAAAATTGCAGAAGTTTTTGGGATTACGAAAACATCATAAAATTGCATAAATATGCTTCGATAAATGTTGTTAATGTTAATAGAATAAATATATACTATATATATGAAAAAAATTAGAAACTATTTTTATGCAGTTATTGTTATATGTTTTTTTGGAATAATGCTATTTCTTTTTATACCTACCAATAAAACCCCCAGTCAACCCGCAGTCGTACAGCAGATAAAAGAATTAAACCGACTCGAAACAATCACTTACTCAATGGAAAAAATATAGAAATTCAACTTCCTCCTTCTCAAGTTCTTGTCACTCGACTGGATAATACAAAGTCACGCGTTTATAACCGTACCACCGGTGTATTTACTAAAGAAAACAAAGATCTGGAAACAACCATACGAACACAAGCAGAAAACTTGCTAACAAAAACCGCCTGTGAAGATGGGATACTCTCTAAAGCAAACGAACAAGCGGTTAAACAAATTTCCTCTCTTTTAAAAGGAATTGGATTTGAAAATGCGAAGATAAAAATTACAGTGTCTACTTGTAATCAACCCATATAATAAATGTATATATATTTACCCGTCATTCTGGTAAGTCCCGCGAAGCGGGACGCATCCAGAATCATAACTTAACAATTTGTTGATTCTGGACAAGTCTTTCGACAAGCTCAAGACACTGAGCAAAGTCGAAGTGCCAGAATGACAAATTGTTTACTTAATTGTGCATGTGTTTGATTATTGTATATAATGAATCATGGATCCATTTTTTTCGATTATTATCCCAACACTAAATGAAGAGATTAATCTTCCAATATTATTGGAAAGCATAACTAAACAAACAGATCGGGACTATGAAGTTATTATTTGTGATAGTGGATCTAAAGATAAAACAAAAATTAATTCCCAAGTATATTTCAATAAGCTTAGTTCCATCCAATTTATTGAAAGTAAATTTAGAAACGTCAGTATGGCTCGCAACCACGGAGTATCACTTGCAAAAGGAAAATATTTGATTTTTTTTGACGCAGATGTTGAGGTTGGAAATGATTTTATTGAAAAAATTAAAAAATATATCGACCAATATCACCTTGATATGTTAACAGTCTGGAATCGTGACAAAAGTAATTCTATTGTTGGAAAGTTAATTTTGGGTTTACTTAACTGGAACATGACGCTTTTCCAAAAAATCAAACCTTCGGCTAATGGTCCATGTATGATTATTAAGAAAGTTGTTTTTGACAAAATAAAAGGATTTGACGAAACTATTGTTTTTGGTGAAGATTTCGACCTGATTCAACGTGCTCATAAACTTAAAGCAAAGTTTGCTGTTTTTCCAATTCCAATTTTATATGTATCCATCCGACGTTTTCAAAAAGAAGGCTTATTTTTTAGTTTATATAAATCAATTAAAGCAATTTTATATCAATTATTTATTGGACCAATTAGAAAACCGATTTTTGATTATGAAATGGGAGGACAGTATTATAAGAAGAATTAAGATTTACGATTTAAGAAATAAGAACTATGAATGTCATTAAACAAACTTCAGCCGGTGGAATTGTTTTTAAAAAATTCCAAATTCTAAATTCTAAATTCCAAATTCAATGGCTTGTTTGTCAACACTCACAACATGGGGGGTGGGTTTTTCCAAAAGGTTTTGTAGGAGATAATGATCCTGGTGAATCAGCAGAAACTGCCGCACTTCGAGAGACAAGAGAAGAGGGGGGAGTAACAGCTAAAATTATAAATAAACAACCAATCACAGTTAATTATTCTTACCTTTGGAAGAATCAACAAATTCAAAAAACCGTTCATTATTTCTTAATGGAATATATTTCCGGAGATCCAAAAGATCACGATTGGGAAATGAGTGATGCAAAATTTGTGAGTGAAAAAGAAGTTGTTGATATTCTCACCTATCAATCCGATAAAGATGCTTTTCGACAAGCACTTAAGCTTTTTAAGTTTTAACTATCTTAAAATATTCCGTCAGTGCGTAAAAAATATTATTTTTATTAATAAAAGAACTCATATAATTTTTTTTATTGACCCATTTAAACCAATCATGTTCACTGCTAATTTTTACTTCTCCACTAATATATGTGCAATAATAAAATAACAAAAATATTTTCTTTCCCTTGTTTCGATGATTGGATCCTTTTGAAAACTCCCAAAAACTCGTAAAAAACGGTCTATCAACCTTTATCTTTAGGTTTGTTTCTTCAAAGACCTCTCTTTGTAGTGATTTAATAAAATCCCTCTCCCCTGTTTGAATTTTTCCCCCAGGTAAATCAATCACGCCCGGTGGAGGCACAGGATCATGAAGAATCAAAACCTCGTTATTTTTTAAAATAACCGCTTTTTGTCCAACACAGAATAATTCATCTGGTTTCATAATATATTTAGATACTTCATTATATAATTGTTTTAAGTTTATTAATCAAAATGTTTTCATGAAAAATATAAAAACTCTAATCCCCTATTTTATTTTATCATTTATAATGATTTCGGTATTTTTATTTACGGTTCAAGTCAGAAAACCTTGGTTTGGGCAGTTATAGTTGACGCAAAACGAAATGTCCGTTTTTGTCATTCCCTCGTAGGAGGGAATCCAGACACAATATACATTATAAATAAGGTAATT
>PFTH01000004.1 GCA_002789465.1 Candidatus Roizmanbacteria bacterium CG_4_9_14_0_8_um_filter_34_12
TCTCCTAAACAATCCCGTCTTTCCCGGAGTTGATGCAACCGGACGATTTTTCTCTCTTTGGCAATCCAGAGTCCCGCATCAATCATGAGCTTTCTCACTGTTTCATCTGCACGATGCATACAATGCACCTCTGCCAATTTCTCACAGGCAAGAGTAGGGCCAAAATCTGCATAGTTGGTTTTAATAATATCCAGCATACGATTCTTCTCCTTTTGAGGTAGTGCCCGGTTTCCTGCTTTCCCCCGTCCTTTATGGATCAGTCCTTTTGCTCCATGTGCTTTGTACGCTTTGAGCAGTCGTTTAACCTGGCGTATTGAAATATGTAACAATCCGGCGGCATGGCGTTGTTTGATTTCTTTTGCCGCCAATCGTTGCATAACCCCAACTCTATCTACCTCTTGTTCACTCATAGAAATGATTCCTTTCATTGTTGCCTCCTTTTTCTAAACAGCAGTAATCTGTTTAGTATGGGCAACTTAGGGTGACATTTCTATATTGGTATAAGGTGACATTATCATATTGGTTTAACACATTTAATTCGTATTGTTGCTATATAATTCAAATTATGATATAATTTCTCGGAAGTACAGATTTAAATCAATAAATCTGTTTAAATTTGATATAGTTTTAATCGGTCGAGATAAAGATATTTTAAATTTTTACCTGTATCTTTCTCCACTTCTTAATACACTTCTCATTTAGGCAGATTCCTTGGTTTAAAATTAATAATCAAAATGTTATCTTCTACTATGAAGTCTTTTTTAAATAATAATAGTGAAGAAATAAACAGTAAATTTTCATCCTTAAGAAGTTCCATTAATAAACAAAGAAAATTTGCACTTAAAAGCAGAATATCCTCCCAGCCTCAAGCTACAGATTTTGAATATTTATTGGGTGCTTTTATAGAGATGTATGAGCCTTACCTGAAAAAAATTGTTCGTTTACTCTATGAAAAGGGATATGCCATTGATGTATCATCCGGCTTCGGTAGCAAAAATGCGGAATTTCAAGTTATGACCGGAAACTTTTCGATTGATTACGTAACGAAAAATAAACTTGAAAGAATTGGTGTAAAATTTCGGGAATATAATGGGTCTAATTCACTTATCTTCTGGCCTGAAGAAGCAACATTAGAAAGTATTAATACCATATGGATGAAAATTATCGAAGCTCTTCCCAATAAAGGGAAATTAACTGCACCTTCTACGGGTA
>PFTH01000231.1 GCA_002789465.1 Candidatus Roizmanbacteria bacterium CG_4_9_14_0_8_um_filter_34_12
TGTCTTTGTGCAAAAGCCCTGATTTCTTTACATAACGCACGCCGGTAAATTCCTGCCCCGGAATGCTGGTTACTTTTTCAAGCTCATCAATTTTGCACCAGCCGGCAATTTCGCAAAATATATTTTGAAAGTCCGGCATTTCGTCTTTGTATTTTGGAAAATGCTGTTGATTTTTTACTACTTCAATTACCCTTTCTTTTGTCAGTCTCAATAAATGATCGTCTGGCATATCGGGGCGGCAGAAAATATAATAATCAGACCTTCTTTCTTTAATCATTATTTCATTTTCGCCCAAAACAAGATATGCGCTTTTTGGCTTTGATGACTTTATGCCAATGCCAATTTTAGGCTGTCTTGTTTTTCCGTTTTCAATAACTCCGATAATATCCTGCGGGACAATTTCATCATATATTCTGAAATCAAGCTCAACATCAACATCAAACTCTTTTTTAAAGAATTTTTTTACCGCAACTTCGGCAAGCTGTCCCTTTACCCAATTTGTAATCTTTTGCCCAAATTCTCTTTGCCTTGCAGTTCCCCAATCTGACAAAACATATCCGCGGAAATGCTGGGCTAAAGCAAAATCCAAACAAAGAGCGTAATCTTTGAAATTCAACTCAACTGTCCGCCACTTGAAATCGTCAAGCCATTTTTGCAAAACTTTTTGCTCAAATAGAAACCTTCCCCTGCCGTTCTGTCTTGCAAGACAATTAAATTCATCTGCATTTTGAAAATAATTATCAAAAGTCTTGTCATCAAGACCTAAAAATTTAATTGCTTCTTTTTTGGTGAGAAATTTGTCCATAATAAAAATTATTTTTTAATAAAAAAATCTACTTCTTTTTTATAGATTTTGGCAAATTCTTTTAGTTGAACAATATCAATGCGCCTTTGGCCTGATTCAACTTTTGAAATATAGGATTGCGTCTTTCTTAAAAGTTCGGCGGCTTTTTCTTGGTCCAGTCCAGCCTCAATGCGGGCTTTTTTTAATTGTTCAACTACGAATTTATGGTCTTTTGAATAAATTGCTTTTGTCATATTTGCATCGCCTCTATTTATATGATATATTCCATAGTGTAATATGCCAAATCGGAATACACTAATTCAAGGGAGTTCCTCGTCGTTGCCCGCGCACGGGTGGGGTGGGGCAAGGGTAACACTTCTTTTTCTTGCGGCGCATTTTGCGAAGCAAAATACAAATTCCGTCGGCGTCCGAAGCGAGGGGCGAAGCCCCGAGCGAGGTGACTAATTCAATATGGTGATCCCGAGGGGATTCGAACCCCTGATTCTCTGGCTGAAAACCAGATGTCCTAGGCCGCTAGACGACGGGACCAAAATAAGTTTATAAAGTTCTTAAAGTTTTTAAAGTTCGTAAAGTTAACTTAAACTTAATAGAGTATTATATCAATTTTTCTTTTAGAAATCAGGAAAGTTAGTTTTTAAAATAATTTATTGGAGTATCTTAAATTTCTCTAAATTTACGACGTGTTTATTATTAATTAGAAATTCTTTTACTTACCTTATTATTAATGGATGGTTCTATTTTAATTTCAATTGGTAGTTCTGCAACTTGTTTATAACTATTGGTATCTTTTTCTTTATATTTAACTATAAATCGATATATACCAGATGTAGTAATAGGTATGCCGATAATTTTTAATATGGTCCGCATACGTTTCATATTATCTGGTATGGTTACAATGTTAGTAAAGGTTTTTAAGGTTTTATTATTTGGATCCATTAATGTAATTTCAATATCAATTTCAACTTTGTTAGTTGTATTTTCTTTATGCCAAAAATTAACGACCTCATATTCAAAAGGAATTGATAGCTTAATATTTTTGTTTTGAGGTAGACTAACTTTTGCTTGTAACTGTTCAAAGACATCTATTAAGCTAATGTTATTAGTAGCTGAGTCAATAATGGTCTTTCTACAGAGTATTGACCAAACATGTTTAACCATATTATATAAAAGTTTGAAAATAAGGATTGGACGTAACTTTAATGTCTCTAACATCTCCAATCGTTAAATTTTCGGTTATATCCTCAAAGTAATATTTTTCATTTTTATCACTTACTATTAAATTTGAAAACGTTTGTTGTTTAGAAGCATTAAAAACTTCTAATCCTATTAAATTACCACCATCATCGTATTCCAAGTTGAGATCAGGAGTTATTTCTTCATATCTTCCTTCTTCTCCTTTTTTAAACACCACCCATAGCACATCCTCCTTTTCATCATAAAAGGTTTTCGCTTTTGGTTGTATGCTCTTTTTATTAGTTTTTTTCATCTTTTTATATACCTGCCAATCTTTAATCTGTTAATAATTTCTTGATTACTTTCAACATGTATTGTTTTTATTATAACACTATTCGAAATTTTATCATAGATAAAAGCTTTCATTAATTGTTGCTTTGCACCGTTATAAATTAAATTTTTAATAGATATATTCGAATTTTGAAGAGTATCAAAATACTTTTTGTCTGCTCGATAAAATATAACCCTAGGGTCGTTTTCATTAAAATTACGTATTTTAATTCTGTCTTTTAAGTGAGGCGAATAAACAACTCTCATAAATTTAATTAGATTATAATCTTTTAAAAAACAGATTCCTGTAGAATGAAGGAATTGTTTTAATTTTTATTAACTATATAGTTCCATACTCTATAGGGAGAAAAGATTGATTTCGCTTTGAGGCTAAACGCAAACCACTATATAACTTAAATAAATCATCATAAATTTGGTTCCGATTCCGAAACCGTAGGTCAAAATGCTCCTCCTAACAATCTAATACATTTTAAAAACTCTTATGATAAAATAATTGAGGCCTGAATCATTATAAATATGCTATGAATGTAGAAATAAAAACTGCAAAAAATAAGTTAGGAGTACAATTTTGGTTAAATACAATAAAAGAATTACCAGGCTCTTTAGTTTCTGCATCTATTTAATCTACTTTTTGGTCAGGTAACAGTAGAAACAGCGATCAGGCCAATTACCTCTGATAAAAATGTTTTAACTCAAGTTTTTTTGGCTAATAAAACTATTATGGCTTTAGACGAAGCGATTGAAAATAATATTGATATAAGGCGTATTTATGCATGGTGGTTAAATAATAAACCAATGCATGACGAAATTGGAAAAGTTAGCGAATGTATGAAAAAAGAGGTTGAAATAGAAAAAAAAATTAGAGCCGGCGAGAGAATAAGCATAGAGGAATATCTTACAGTTGTTACTCCTGCAAACGCAGTGCAATTACTGGCAACTTCTTTCGCAACCGCAATTGGTGACAATGAGTATCTTGACACTGATGATTATAGAAAAAAAGTCCATTATGTAAATTTTAAAATTAGACTAATGGCTGACCTAATGAAATATCCTAAAGATAAGAAAGACAATAAACCAAATGTATTAACTGTGGCGCTAGAAGATTTTGGTGAAATGAACGCGATAGATTTAATAAAAAAAATTGAAGAGAGATTTTCTATAGAGAATCCATTCGAAAATGATAAAAATCCTAACAAAACAACTGACTTTTTATTAAACTTTTATGAACTAAGTATGAAATTCTTAGAAGAGATGACACCGTTATGGCATTCATTGTATCACTTCAAAACGACAGATAATGTTACTCCGCTTTCAACTACTGTTTAATCTGAACAAATCTTCATAGATTAAGTTCCAATTCCGAATTCTTAGCATAAAAGCCATGATATTTTTCAGGGAGCATATCTCTGATCTGACACATAACAAAGTCAATTTGAGCCTGCATATTTTCTTTTGTTGGCCTTTGATTAGAAGGACGAATAAAGTATGGCGCTCCAACAGTTATAAATACATGGTCTCGGTGTAACATTAATCTTTGTTTTATTGGACCTGGTTCAGTAACTTCAGGAAGTATTCCTTCGGTACCCCAGATAGCCCATGGACTTATCGGAATCGGTTTTTGTAATTCATTAGCAGCTTTCTGGGCGATAAAAATTATTCCGCTCTTTGCTTTTTTTAATACTGTTCTATTACCATCTCTATCCCGTCCCCTTGTTCCCTCAGGACAGGCAAAAATAACTCCTTTCCCATCTATTAACACTGTAGTTACCGCTCTTAATGCTTGACGATCTACTTCCCCGCGATTAACCGGTATCGATTCTAATTTATTTAATAAACTACCTATTAAAGGAATCCTTAAGTTCTCCATTTTTGTAAACATAACAGGAGTTTGGGTTAAATAAGCAAAAGGAGCTAAAGCTTCCAAGATGCCCATGTGGTTGGCGACAACTATTGCCGGTCCTTCTTTTGGTATATTTTCCTCTCCTGTTAAAGTAATACCTTTAGATAATGAACGTAATAGTCCACGGCTTGCAATTCTTACTAAGTTAGGATTTATTCGGGTTTCTACAGACATAAGATTCGAGTTATTATCCTAGCAGAATCGATAGTTAAATTCAATACAGTTAAAGTGAGGCTAGACAGAATCGAACTGTCATCTAGTCCTTAGAAGGGACTTATTCTGTCCGTTGAACTATAGCCTCTGAACCGACCATCGGACTCGAACTTGCCTGCCGGCAGGCAGCCGATAACCTATTATTTACCCAGTACCATTTAGCTTTTTGCTATTTATGAGCCTGGAAGGAGATTTGAACTCCTGACCTATTGTTTACAAAACAATTGCTCTACCGCTGAGCTATCCAGGCAATTTACTTGTTATTTTATCAAATGCTATACTTTATTTAAATGGCTAGAAAGTTAACGGCTAAATATCTGGAAAAACGAAAAGTCCCAAAAGTTCTGATAGCTGGACTTATTTTAGCTTCGGTTTTAGGTTGGACCGGCTGGAAAAATCTGGATAAAATAAAAAATTATTATCAAATCCGGCAAATATTTCCAATAAAAACAAAGGCAGTGATCGTAACTGATGGAGACACATTTACGATTAAAAACGGAATGACAGTTCGACTTCTGGGTATTGACGCACCTAACCGTGGTATATCCGGCTATGATGAAGCGAAAAACTATCTTTCTTCTTTGATTCTCAACCGCAGTCTTAGTTTTGAATATGACAGGTATCAGGACGATAAATACGGCCGGATTTTAGCCTATGTCTGGACTGACTGTTTTTCGGAAATAAAGCCCTTTTGCCGTAATAACAAAGGACTGGTTAACGAAATTATGATAAAAAAAGGATTGGCTAAACCAGTTGTTTACTCCGACCGCGCCAAACTTAAATACCAGGATCTTTTTCTTTCCATAACTCCCCAACCTCCCCAATATCCCAAAAATCCCCA
>PFTH01000087.1 GCA_002789465.1 Candidatus Roizmanbacteria bacterium CG_4_9_14_0_8_um_filter_34_12
AGGACCGAAAGTAGTGGGTTTACACATGTAATTTTGTAAAAATTACATGTGTTCAACTCCCGCCGTTCCGACTTTGTTATGAAAAATAAAAAAATAGTCATTCAAATAAATAAACCTATCGATGAAGTTTTCTCATTTACATTAAACCCGAAAAATACTCCTTTATGGGTAGATTCAGTTGTTTTCGAAGAAACTAACGAATGGCCAGTTAAAAAAGGCTCTATTTATAGAAATAAAAACAAAAAAGAAGAATGGTCTATATATAAAGTTACTTCGTTTGAAAAAAATAAATCATTTGTTTTTAGTCAAAACGATCAAAACTATAATGTTCGCTACACCTTTAATCCATTACCAAATAATTTTTGCCAAGTTGAATATTATGAGTGGGTCGAAAAAGGTAATCTTACTAAGCCTTTCACTAAAAAAATATTAAAAAAACTTAAAAAGATTTTAGAAGATCAATCGAAATAAATTTATTCTTAAAAAATGCAGTTAACTAGTTAAATGCATTTATAAATATTAGAAACCGTAAGTTTCGCGTCTTTCGTTTTTTCTTTTGTGTTCCCAATATAGCTTCCAATGTCCCATTTTTATTCCAGGTTGAATTAAGAAATCTGCTAATAAATTATCTATTGTCTCAAATATCTTTTCTTTTTTTGCTAGCAATTTTATAATCTTGACCAATTTTAAATTAGTATTTGTTAAGTAAAGTGAATATTTTGAAACAGTTCCGTTAGAAACATTAAGAACCTCACAGATATTTTTTTGAGCAATACCTTTTAATAATAGATAAATAACGGTAATCCTTTTGGCAAATAAAATTTTTTCTTTCGGACTAAAAAATTCATTCATTATGATAAAAAAATCTTCCCTATTTCCGCCTTCTTTTAATAAGAAAAGTAATAATTGATATATTTTATTGAGAACATCATCTGGCAATCTATTACGTGATACATTAACCATAATATCAGTTAACTAGTTAATGAACTCTATATGAAATTTAATTTTTTGTCTATAGACTATATGCTACAAAATCACTGTTTTTAATTGTCCTAATAATCAATTTTTCTCGATATCCCATTAGTGGATTTGGCTTTAATTGTTTTGCTATACTTTATCCTATGAAACTCTACAATACTTTATCGCGGAAAATTGAAGAATTTAAACCGTTAAATCCTCCCAATGTTTCTTTGTACACCTGTGGTCCAACAGTCTATGACTATACCCATATCGGCCACATGCGAACTTATACCAATAACGATTTTCTCAAACGTACTCTTAATTTTCTTGGATACAAAGTAAAACATGTATTGAATATCACCGATGTCGGTCATCTGACAGGCGATGACGATAGCGGGGAAGACAAACTGGAAAAAGGAGCCAAAAAAACCAATCGCTCTGTCTGGGATGTGGCCAAATTTTATACTGATTTTTTCTTTAAAACCACTGACGCATTAAATATTATTCGTCCTGATATTACCTGCCGTGCTACTGATCATATTAAAGATATGCTCCAGTTTATCGAAAAATTAAAACAGAATGGATTAACATATGAAACAAAAGAAGCTCTCTATTTTGATACTCCAAAATTTGTGTCCTATGGAAAGCTTTCTGGCCAAAAACTAGATGAAAAAAAGAAAGGGGCTAGAAATGATGTTTACCTTGATCCTGAGAAAAAAAATCCGACTGACTTTGTTTTATGGTTTAAAAGAATCGGTCGTTTTGCCGATCATACAATGTATTGGCCGTCTTCTTGGGGTGATGGATTTCCAGGCTGGCATAT
>PFTH01000083.1 GCA_002789465.1 Candidatus Roizmanbacteria bacterium CG_4_9_14_0_8_um_filter_34_12
AGAAAAGGTCAAACCGGCTTGGGGATTTGTCTGCACTTGAGTAATCCCCCCAATCTGATACTCCACCGGGTCTTCCAAAGTCATAATATTCACCCTGGGCGTATTAATCATGTTTAACAAAGAATACAAGGTCGTGGTTTTGCCAGACCCGGTCGGACCGGTCACCAAGACAATCCCATGCGGCACCCTTATCGCCGCCTGTAAATTTGTTAAGGCCCTCCCTCTTAAACCCAGTTCCGTTAATTCCGGCACATGCATTGCTTTGGATAAAAGTCTCATCACTATCTTTTCTCCATGGACACTAGGCAATGAAGATACCCTTAAATCTACCTCTTCATCGCCGGTCCGAAAATTAAACCTGCCGTCCTGAGGAATCCGTTTCTCATCAATCTTCATGTGGGATAAAATCTTGATCCGGGAAATCACGCTATCATGAACGCTTCTCGGCAAAATTAATTTCTCGTATAAAATGCCGTCAATTCTGTATCTCACCCTGGTCTTTTCCTCCAAGGGTTCGATATGCACATCGCTGGCCCGGACTTTAATCGCAAACTCCAGAATGGTTGACACAATCTTGGCAATCGGCGCTTCCCGGATCACGCCGCCGCTTAACTCATCCACAGTCATTTTTTTAGTTTGGGTGGTGGTTGTTTCTTTCAAAGCTTCGGTCACTTCCGAAGATAAACTTTGGGCATAACGCTCTTTAATCTGCTTGGTTAACTTGCTGGTTTCCCCTAAAAACGGCTGCAGTCTCATCCCTGTCTTCTTTTCAATAAACTCCAACGCCTGCAGATCGATCGGATTGGCCATGACAATCGACAAAGTTTGTTTTTCCTTGTCAAAAGCAAACGGTAAAACTAAATATTTATCGGCCACTGCTTCCGGCAGTAAATTCAAAGCTTCCGGCGCAATACTGGTCGCGGACACATCTACGTAAGGGATTTTTAAAATCTCCGCCTTAGCTTGGCAGATCACTGCTTCCGAAACCAAATTGTGCTTAATCAATAATTCTTCCGCACCAACTGAACTCCCCAAGATTTCTGCGGAAATCCGGTCAAAATCTTCTTTGGTTAATTTGTTTTGCTTCCACAACAATTCCAGAAGCTTGCTATCCTGGGCAGGCATAATAAAAGTATTATATACTATCTTCTATGCTCCATGCCATCCTCATCAATACTAATAACCCTGCCAAAGCTTTCCGGTTGGCTCAATCTTTAACTCAAAATGATCTATCTCCTCAGCCCGACGTCCTGATTATCGAAGCCAAACCTTCAATTAAAATCGAAGCCGTCAGGCAATTGGAAAAATTCTTAAGCCATAAACCTTATCAAAATGATCAAAAAATTGTTTTTATTCCCCAGGCTGATCAACTGACCCTCCCGGCTCAAAATGCCTTATTGAAAACCCTGGAAGAGCCGCCGGCCCACTCGCTCATCATCCTTGTCTCTCTTCATCAAAATCAACTCCTGCCGACGATTATTTCCCGCTGCGAAATCCACCAGCTTATTCCGGACTCATCTTTAGATCCAAAATTTATCACTCTCCAAAAAAATATTTATTCCGGCATCACTAATCAATCAATCGGCCAAAGAATTAATTTTATTTCCCAGTATTCCGGTTCAAAAAGTACTGCCCTGGAATTCTGCCAAAACCAATTAAAATATTTGCGCTTCCTCATGCTCGCTGAAAAAAAATTTATTTTATTACCAACAATTAAAGTTTTAACTGCCGCAATTAATCAACTAAACCAAAATCTCAACCCCAAACTTTGTTTAGAAAACTTAATTCTTACCGCCTACAAGAACCTACAAGGTCCAACCTTGTAGGTTTAAAAATCATAGTCCAACATTAAGTCTTTGATCCTGATCAAGTCGGTTTCGTCAACTTCCTCAACAAACTTCTTATACGACTCTCCAGTATTAAATTTAGAGAAATAGCTTAAAATTTCGGACGTATCAAGCCATGTTTGATTGATTAAACCTAAATAATTTATATAACTCGAGTACTTATATCCTTCAAGACCTTCAAGGTCCAACCTTGTAGGTAGTGTAGGCAATGGATTGCGGTGAATATACTTGGATAAATATATAAATTGATTTTCCGTTTTCACCATCACTGCTTTATAATTTCCCTGGAAAACCGGGCCTACTCGTTTATATTTCTTATTAAAATATATTGAATATTTAGTAATCAAAGACCTCATAAAATTTGTAATTCCGTTCATATCTTTTTGAAAAACAAATAAATGAAAATGATTAGCTAACAAACAATAGGCCAGAAGTTTAATTTCCTCATAGAAGTTTTTGAGAATCCGACTGGGAGCAACCTTCAAGGTTGGACCTTGTAGGTTAGGGAAAGTTAAATAAAGTTTTAAATAACTAAGAAATGTTTTGTAATCCTGATCATCGAGAAAAATTTTCTGCCTGGCAACGCCACGATTATAAATATGATAGTAAGAATCAGGCGCAAACTCTTTGACAATATTTTTTGCCGGCATACAGTACTAATTATATACCTTCAAGGTCCAACCTTGTAGGTTTATTTTCTGAGATTGCCGAATCTTAAAATCTCCTCTATAATTGACTTAGGCTAACATCTTTGCTAACCTTAATTTTTATGACTTATACTGCAAAAGACATTACAGTTTTAGAAGGTTTGGAGCCGGTCCGGAAACGGCCGGGCATGTACATCGGCTCTACCGACGAAAAAGGCCTGCACCATATTTTCACGGAAATTATTGACAATTCCGTTGACGAAGCCATTCCCGGTTTTGCCAAAAATATCTGGGTAACTTTAAATCAGGATGGTTCCGCCACGGTTACCGATGACGGCCGCGGCATCCCCATCGATAAACATAAATCCGGTTTGTCCGCGCTGGAAGTTTCCATGACCAAACTTCATGCCGGCGGCAAGTTCGGCTCCTCGGCTTACCAAGCCTCGGCCGGTTTGCACGGAGTCGGCGCTTCCGCTGTCAACGCTTTATCTTCCTTTATGCGGGTAATTGTCAAACGCGATGGAAAAATTGTTTATCAGGATTATGAACGGGGCAAAGCTAAAACTAAAGTTACCGAAACGAATCAAATTCAATTAATTAAACTATTAGCTGATGATCACTTTAAATACCCAAACTCAGACTCCTTCACGATTTCCACTTTTATTCCTGATACTCAAATCTTCAAAAAACACGAAAGTTTCAATTTTACCACTGTCAAAAATCTCTGTCGGGAAAGAGCTTTTTTAATTGCCAAGCTGGCCTTCCATCTTTATGACAGTGCCACTAAAGAAGAATGCCATTTTTACTTTGACGGCGGCATCAAATCATTAGTCAGACACCTAAATAAAAATAAAAAACCTCTTCACCCGATAATTTATTTTTCCAAACAGATTGATGATTTAGAAATTCCGGTCGGCGTCGAAGTCGCTCTCCAGTATAACGACAGTTTTAATGAGACCGTTCAGTCGTTTGCCAATGTTATCAATACCGGCGACGGCGGCACCCACTTAACCGGTTTTAAAATGGCTTTAAGCCGGATTGTTAAAGACTATGCTGAAAAAAACAACCTCTTAAAAGACTTTAAAAATAATATCCTGGTCAGCGACGATCTCCGCGAAGGCTTAACCGCCGTGGTTTTTGTCAAAATGCCCAGCAATAACATTCAGTTTGAGTCTCAAACCAAAACCAAGCTCAATAATCCCGAAGCCCAATCAGCGGTTTTTTCGGTCGTTAAAGAAGGTTTAACCGCTTATTTTGAAGAACATCCCAATGAAGCCAAAACTATCTTAGATAAAATTTTATTGGCCGCCCGGGCCAGATTAGCCGCCCGCGCCGCCAAAGACGCCGTTATCCGCAAAGGCGCCCTGGAAGGTATGACTTTGCCGGGAACATTAGCCGATTGCCAGGAAAAACGACCGCAAAACTCAGAACTATACATTGTTGAAGGTCCTTCTGCCGGCGGCTCAGCTAAACAAGGCCGCGACCGTAAATTTCAGGCAATTTTGCCTTTAGGCGGCAAAATTTTAAATACTGAAAAAGCCCGCCTGGATAAAATCATTCAATTCCAGGAACTAAAAAACTTAATTATTGCTTTAGGTATGGGTATTGGCGAAACTATCGATCCGAATAAACTAAGATATCACCGCGTTATTATCATGTGCGATGCTGACGTTGACGGCGAACACATTACTACTCTCTTATTAACTTTCTTTTACCGGCACTTACAACCGATTATTGACCACGGCTTTTTATACATTGCCCTGCCGCCTTTATATAAAATTAATCACAATAAAATCGACAAATATGTCTATTCCGACGCTGAGCTCGCCGAGTACTTAGAAACAATTAAAAATCAAAAATATACCCTCCAGCGCTATAAGGGTCTCGGAGAGATGAATCCGGAGCAACTCTGGAGCACCACCATGAATCCGGAAACCAGAATCTTAAAACAAGTCAACATTGCCGACGCTGTTCAGGCCAATGAAGTCTTTATCATGCTGATGGGTGATGAAGTCCCGCCCCGAAAACGCTTTATTCAAACTCATGCTAAAATGGCCACATTAGATATTTAATAGGAGAAAAATGAACATTCAAATCATTGCTTTGCTCGCCGCCCCCCTTACCGCTGTCTCTGCCTTAATCTACGGCTTTATTTTAACCAAAAAAATTCTTCGGGAAGACCAGGGGAGCGACAAATTAAAACAAATCGCCGCGGCGATTCACGACGGCGCCATGGCTTATTTAAAAAAACAGTTCACCATCATCATTCCCCTTATGCTGGTTTTAACTATTGCTATTTATTTTGGCCTGGGTAAAGGCATTGCCGCCACTTTTTTATTGGGAGCAATTTTTAGTGCTGTTATTGGCTACCTCGGCATGTGGATTGCTGTTAAAGCTAATGTCCGCACTGCCAATAATGCCTTAAAAGGGTTAAATCCGGCTTTAACCACCGCTTTTTCTGCCGGCACCGTCAACGGCATGCTGGTCGTCGGTTTAGGCTTATTAGGCGTTTCTTTAATCTACGTCTGGTCCTACTTCAGCGGCGTTGACGCCACCCAAGTTTTGGTCGGTTATGGTTTCGGTGCCGCTTTATTAGCTTTATTTATGCGGGTCGGCGGCGGCATTTTTACCAAAGCCGCTGATGTTGGCGCTGACTTAGTCGGTAAAATCGAAGTTGGTATTCCTGAAGATGATCCCCGCAATCCGGCGGTCATTGCTGATAATGTCGGTGATAATGTCGGTGACTGCGCCGGCATGGCCGCCGATGTTTTTGAATCTTATGCTTTGACTATTGTC
>PFTH01000092.1:0-5340 GCA_002789465.1 Candidatus Roizmanbacteria bacterium CG_4_9_14_0_8_um_filter_34_12
GAATTGATCAAACGAAAAGCACAAGTGGTTGTTGTTGATATAAATTTAAACAAAAAATCATACTTATTCACGGAAAAACTTCATAAAAAAGCTAAAGTTATCAAATTAGATATCTGTAATTATCAAAAGCTCACAAATTTAATTAAAAGATACAAAATCGATTTTATCTTTCATTTGGCGGCTCAATCATTAGTTGGAGAAGGTTATAAAAATCCAAAATATACTTTAGAAAATAATATTTTAGGAACGATTAATATTCTTGAGGCAACAAGAAATAATCCTAAGATTAAGGGTTTAGTCGTTGCTTCGTCAGATAAATGCTACGGTAAGCTAAATAAAAAGCAATATATTGAAACTGATCCCCTATCAGGAGATCATCCTTATAATACGTCAAAGTCAGCTACTGATTTAATCAGTACCACTTATTACGCCACTTATAAAACTCCGGTGATTGTGACACGTTTTGGAAACATCTACGGTGAGGGTGACTTGAATTATTCCCGCATTATTCCCGGCATTATGAAGTCAATTATTACTGACAAAATATTGGAAATACGGAGCAACGGAAAATTTATCCGTGATTATCTATATGTTAAAGATGTAGTGGCAGGTTATTTATTGCTTGCACAAAATATTGAAAAAGCAAAGGGTCAGGCTTATAACTTCGGATCAAATGATACCTTGTCAGTTCTTGAAGTAATTCAAACAGTTGGACAATCTTTAAAACAAAAAATCAACTATAAAATTCTCAATACTGCAATTAATGAAATTCCCTATCAATCTTTGGACTTTTCAAAAATTAAAAAAGAATTCGGATGGAAACCAAAAGAAAATATGCAACAGACTATCAAAAATATTCTGAGTTGGTATAAAGAAAGCCTACTTTAACAGTTGTTTAATTTCTGCCATTTCTTTCTCCGGTAAAAACGGAAACATGTCATCAATTGGAAGCGAAATCATTTTCCCATCCGGCATCTTTTTTGAAGAAACTGTCAAAATATCCTGCCACTTTGGACAAAGCACTTCACAGATACAAGTATTTTTATAATCAAGTACTGCTTTTACTTTGGTCTTTAACTGTCCATTATTTTTTATCTGAAAATATTTTATTCCATATGCTTTTGCTATTTTTTCAGTGTTGGGAAAAGAAACACCGGAGTTTTTGCCTTCACCAATAAAACGGCTTTGAAAAAAGTTTCTTTGTGTGGTGCGTATTGCCAAATACCCTTGATTATTGATGACAAATATTTTTGCCGGAATTTTATGATGAACAATGGTTTGCAGTTCGTGAATATTCATCTGAAAAGAACCGTCACCGGTGATGCAAATAATCCGTGACTTGGGTTTTGCTGCCCAGATTCCAATCACTGCCGGAAGATTGTATCCCATGGTGAGGGTGGCTCCGGGAATGATTGCTCTTTGATCTTTTTTTATTTTGATTGTTTGTGAGCAAATATATGCAGTTGTTCCTGCATCAAAGGTGTAGATGTCTCCTTCCTTGCTTTGATTGGAAATTTCACTTACCAGATGATACATATTGATAAAATCGAGTTTGCTTTGAATTTTTGGAAGATAAATAGCATACTTTTCCTTGATTTTTTGACAGTTTGATAGCCAGTGATTGTAATTTAGTTTTACTTGTTGTGAGATTATCCTATCTGAAAATTTATTAATAAATTGCTTTGCGTTAGACTCGATAAAAAGATCAATCTTGATGGTTTTTTTTAGGTGTTCCATTTTATCAATATCAACCACAATCTTTTTTGCATTGGGTGCAAATTTATCATATTCATGGCCGATAAAAGGAACTGCCAAACGGCTACCTATTGCAATAATTAAATCAGAGTTTTGTAAAACAATATTTGCGCTTCGCTGTCCTTTGGTTCCGCCATGGCCAACATAATATGGATTGTCAAATTCCAATAAATCAAGACCCATTTCCGGAACAACTACCGGAATTTTTAACATATTTGTGAATTTTATAAATTCGTTAACTGCACCTGCTAGTCTGATTCCACCACCTGCAATAATTACTGGCTTTTTGGATAGTTGTAGTAATTTTATTAATTGATCAATTTGAGAATCAATTTCTTTGTTACTTTTTATGATAATTTGCTTTTTTTCATGACCTGAAAGTTGAGAAGGATTGATTGTTTTTGAAGCAATATCAGGAGGAATATCCAGCCAGACAGGTCCTGGTCTTTTGGAAATAGCAATATCGTACGCCTTTTCCATTTGATATCTGATATCTTCCGGTTTTTCAATAATGGCTGAATATTTACATAAAGACTGGACAATAGGAATAATGTTCAGTTCTTGAATTCCAAACTGCCTTAATTTCGGGACATTGGAAAAATATGCCATTTGACTTGTTTTTGCCTGACTGGAAATGAAGATGCAAGGAATGGAATTTTGCCATGCTTCCAAAAGACCGGTGATGGCGTTTGTACTGCCGGGACCGGATGTGACCATCACTGCTCCAAGTTTTCCACTGGTTTTTGTAAAAGCTTCAGCGGCCATGGCAGCTGCTTGTTCATGATGATGACAGATATATCTTATCTTTTTATGAGATACAGTAGCATCGTTTAAAAACATCGCTCCCCCACCTGCAATGGTGAAGATATGGGTAGCATTGTTTTTATACAGAAAATCAATGATATAATCAGCAACCCGCATAAGATTTTTTATTTTTTAACTACGCAAAGATTTGCGTATTTATCATTAATAATCTCTTTTTTATTTAGTAAATCTAGGTTTTCATTATACCAATCCAAAAGTGTTTTTATTCCTTGTTCAATTGTAGTGATCTTAAGATTTTTTACTTCATTTATTAATCGTGAATTTGAAGCGGTATATTCATTATTCAAACCCTTGTTAATTATCGTGATTTTTGAATGATAGTTACTTAACTGATTTATCTTATTGGCAATATCTAATAGTGAAGTTTTAGTTCCGGAACAAACATTATAAATATAATGCTTTGGATTGTGATGTAGGAAATAATTTAGTACAAGATTAAGATCATTAACATAAAGATAATCAAAATTAACATTTTGATTTATTTTAATTTTCAGATGGAGAAGATTTTTGACAATCGCATTGGAAATAAATCTTATTAAATAATTTTCATGTGGGCCATAGACTCCGAATAAGCGTAAGCAAATTAGTTTTTTAGAATTTAACCGCTGGGTGTATTGGGAACAGATGTATTTGTAAAAACCATAGTCATCTCCAGGTATATTTTGACCAAATTTTTCTTCTTTAACAGAAACAATTGGTTTTCTTTTGTCATATTCTGCACCGCTTCCGAAATAAATAATTCTTTCAACAAGATCGATATTATGAATAATATTAAAAAACATCCGGAGATTGATATCAATAATATTTTTCGTATTGGTTTGGTTTTGCGATCCTCCAATATTTGCCGTATGAATTATATAATCAACCTTATTTTTCTTAACATAATCAGAAACCGCTTTTGCATCAAGTAAATCAAGTTGTTGATGCGAAGGTGTTAGAAGACGAAATTTTTTGGAAAAATATAACGAAATATTTTTTCCAATAAACCCTGACGCACCAGTTAGTAAAAGAGTTTTCATTGTCATTATTATATGACATTATCATTCAAAATAAATGGAAACAAATCAAGCTTGACAAATAGTCTGGTTTAGATTAGACTATTCACAATAAGACTATGAAATTTATTAACAGAACGAGTGAAATATCCTTCATCCAAAAAGAGGTTGACGCGTCTAAATCATCCTTCATCATTATTTATGGCAAACGTCGAATTGGAAAGACAGAGTTAATAAAAGAAAGTGCTAAAAATAGAAAGTTATTATATTTTCTTGGTAGACAGGTTAATAATAAGGACAACCTCGATCAACTATCAAAAACATGTTCTGTTTTTTTTAATGAACCAATATTGATCGGTCAACCTTTTTTAAATTGGGATCAATTCTTTTCATTTCTCGCGGTACGATTAAACAAAAACACGTTGATAGTGTTTGATGAGTATCCATATTTTGTATCTGCACAACCGGGTTTAAGTACGATTTTCCAGAAATGGTGGGACGAATCTTTAAAAAAGATATCATTTTGTAAATTTATTTTATGCGGTTCAAGTTTTGGGATGATGATAGAGGAGACGCTATCAGAAAAAGCTCCACTTTATGGAAGAAGAACAGGACAGATTCATGTAAAACCGCTTAGCTATTATAATTCCTGGAAGTTTTTTCCAAATTTGTCTTTTTCAAAGTTTTTAGAATTTTATTCGGTGACTGGTGGCAACCCGGAATATCTTACTCGTTTTTCGTCCTATAAAAACATTGATGAAGCAATAGAACAAGAGGTATTCACCACACATTCGCCTCTTTATGAAGAGATAGACTTTTTGCTTAAGGAAGAACTTCGTGAGCCTAAAAATTATTATAGTATTCTAAAATCTTTGGCTTTAAACAGAAATAAAATAAGTGATCTCATTGAGCAAACAGGTATAGAAAAAAGTTCGCTTCATACATATCTCTATTATTTAGAAAATTTGGGATTAATTGAAAAAGAGATTCCGATTACAGAAAAACATCCGGAAAAATCGAGAAAAGGTATTTTTAGAATAAAAGATCAATTTGTTCATTTTTGGTTTCAGTTTGTTCTTCCCTTTAGAAGAGAAATTGAAATAGGAGAGCTGAATTTTTTAATGAAAAAAACAAGAGAAGATTTACCGAAAATAATACAGGAGAATTATCAGAGATCTGCAACGGAAATCATCATCAGGAATGAAAGAGTGATTGGACATATTGAAAGAGTAGGAAGGTATTGGAATAATGAAATTGAAATAGATAATATTGGTTTAAATGAAAATAGAAAAGAAATATATTTTATCGAGTGTAAGTGGTCAAACAAATTACTTGGCGGTAATGTTTTGAAAGAATTGATTTCAAAATCACAGAGAGTTGATTGGAACAAAGGAAGCCGAAAGGAAAAATATACTTTATTATCTAAATCCGGATTTACTCAAGAACTTATACAAAAATCAAAAAAAGATAAAAATATTATTTTAATTCATGAAGACAAGCTGATTTAATAGAATAAATATGAAAACTAAATTTATACCCGGAAAAACTTATATTCCTGCCTCTGGGAAAATCTTCAATCAAGAAGAAATTAATAACGCAATTAAAGCGGCGAAAGACGGCTGGTGGACCGAGGGCGAGTTTGCAAAACAGTTTGAAAGCGATTTTAAGAAATATTTAGGAGTGAAATATGTTTCTTTGGTTAATTCCGGATCTTCGGCAAATCTTCTTGCTTTATACTCCTTAACATCAGAAGTATTGGGAGAGA
>PFTH01000092.1:5348-6198 GCA_002789465.1 Candidatus Roizmanbacteria bacterium CG_4_9_14_0_8_um_filter_34_12
CGGATCTTCGGCAAATCTTCTTGCTTTATACTCCTTAACATCAGAAGTATTGGGAGAGAGAAGGTTAAAGCCCGGTGACGAATTCATCACATGTACGGTTGCGTTTCCAACCACAGTTAATCCTGGTGTGATGTTTGGTTTAACACCAGTTTTTATTGATGCAAAAATTGATACATTAAATATTGACGTTGATCAAATAGAAAAAGCCATCACAAAAAAAACCAAATTAATCATGATCGCCCATACTTTGGGTCAACCATTTGACTTGGATAAAATTGTTTTTTTATGTAAGAAATATAATCTATGGTTAGTTGAAGACTGTTGTGATGCGTTAGGTTCAAGATATAAAGGAAAAATGATCGGAACGTTTGGAGATATGTCCACTTTTAGTTTTTATCCTGCCCATCAAATCACCATGGGCGAAGGGGGTGCGGTTGCTACTAACAATCCCCTGCTTTATCGTGCCAATCGTCAATTTCGTGATTGGGGACGCGATTGTTGGTGTGATGCTGGGAAAGATAATACCTGTGGAAAAAGATTTAAGTGGAAACTGGGAAAGTTGCCATATGGCTATGATCATAAATATATTTATTTGCAAATTGGTTTTAATCTCAAGTTGACGGATTTTCAAGCGGCAATTGGAGTCGCTCAACTAAAAAAATTACCAGGTTTTATCAAAAAACGAAGAGAAAATTATCAGTCACTTTATTCTTTTTTCAAACAATACGAAAAATATTTTATTCTGATGAAAGCAGACAAAAAAACAGAAGTTTCTTATTTTGGTTTTCCGTTAATTATTAGAAGTAATGCTCCGTTCACTCGTAACCAATTGACAGAATACTTGGAAAAA
>PFTH01000130.1 GCA_002789465.1 Candidatus Roizmanbacteria bacterium CG_4_9_14_0_8_um_filter_34_12
TTATTTAAAATCCTTAAGTTATTATATATTTGCTTATTTTTAACTTCGTTTTTATTTAATTCTTTTATCTTTAAAGAAAGACGCGAAAGATTTGAAAAAGACAAGATAAACACTCCAATAATTAAAATGATGTATGTAACAATGCCAACAACTCCAGTGGTGGCATAATAGTTTAAATATTCATTATGAGCTTTGTTATATAGATAATCCCATTCTGAAGTGAGATTATGAGACTGTGGACGAACAAAATAATAGGCATAGGCGAAAGTCTCGACACCGGATCCAAATAGGGGATAGCGATTACCCAGTTTAATTGCCCCTTCCCAAACAATTTGGCGAATATCAAATGAGTCGGTTACCCCAACATTAAATTTATTTGTTTGGGTTGAAATATTTTTTTTTGAAGAAAAAACTGACGTTATCGTTTTCGAAAAATCAACTCCATTTACGGTAACAAAAATTAATAATCCAATGATAATTAATATGCCAATTCCTAAAGAGCGTTTGATGCGTATGAAGTGTAAAAAAACAAATATTGCAATCCCAATAAATAGAGCCAGAAGAGAAGACCTTGATCTGGTAAATAAAATGCCAGAAAAATTAAGGATTAAATATAAAAACCATACAATCTTTTGACATCGTGACTTAATATTTATTGATCTAATAAAAAAGAATAATCCAAATAAAAAATTAACAGCCAAATATGCCCCCAACCAATTAGGTTGACCAAGCGTTGAAAACATTCTTTGATCCGGATGAAATTGGTTGGTCCAACAACCATTATTAAGCTGTCCAGTGAATAGAAAACAACTTAGATCATAACCGAATTTGCCTGGTAAACCCCAAAATATAACAAGTATAGAGCTGAAAATTGATGTTTTTAGCAGACTCTGAACATTGTTCAGAATGAATAAATATTTTATTGATAAGTATATTGTTATATAGGCAATAATTGAAACCAGCCCTCCATTAAACCTTCCATAGTAGCCGAATATTGAAGTATGTCGATCAATTGAAAAAATAGTTGAGAGGATTTGTGAAAGGAGAAATATTAAAATTAAAATATCAAAAAACGATAATTTTGGTTTTAATTTATCGGCCGTCAGCTTAAATATAAGTAAACCAAATAAAATGATGGAGCATATATAAATAAATATTATTTTGTTAAACTCAAACAACTCTGAAGTCTGGGAAAAAACAATTAGCGGAGTAAAAAATAATAATGCGTTAACTATTATCGTTGACAGTTTTTTCATAAAAAGATTACAATATACAATATCAGTACTTAGTTATTATACAATATGCAATTATTTCAAAAAATATTTCATAGTTCTTTTTCAATAATCCCTAAGATTAGATTATATTTAGATCTTGGAACAACCAACACACGGATTGCAATCGAAAATAAAGGTCTCTTATTAAACGAACCAACCTGTATTGGTTTGAATAAGCAAACTAATCAATATATATTTTACGGTAAGGAAGCAAAGACAATTATCGGAAAAACGCCTGATTTTATTAAGATTATTAAACCTTTAAGCAGTGGCGTGATTGTTGATTTCGACGGAACAGTGGCTCTGCTTAAATATTTTATAGGTAAAGCGGTTCAGCCATATCTTGTTAATTATCGGGTTATTAAACCAACAATTTCTGTTATCGCAACCGTGCCTATTTGCGCAACTGAAATTGAAAAAAAAGCCGTAATTGAGTGTCTACAAAAAGCCGGCTGCAGCGAAATTATTATTATTAATAAGACACTTGCAACCGCAACCGGATCTGGCGCAAATATCAACTCTCACACTCCTTGTTTGACGGTTGATCTTGGCGGAGGATTGATTGAGATCGGTATTGTAAGTGGTGGAGGAGTAATTGCATATAGAGTAATAAAAAATGCTGGTGAAGTGATGAATAAGTTGGTAATGAATTATGCATATCTTAAAAACGGAATAATTTTAGGAGAATCAACTTGTGATGAGTTAAAAATTAATTTACTAAGATTCAATCAAGAAAATACCACCTTGGCTGTTCGAGGAAAATCATTAGAAAACGGTCTTCCAAAGTCGATAAAAATGTCAACCAACGATATCAATGAGGCATTACTTACGAGCTTTAATCAAATTACCGATATGATTAAAGAAATTGTTGAGTTTGTCCAACCGGAAATTGTGGAAGAAATATATAAAAATGGAATATATTTGTCAGGAAATCTTGCAAAAGTTCCAAATATAAACGACTTTTTTCAAAAAGAATTAGACATTAATACAAATTTGGTGGAAACATATGGCGACACAACGATCACAGGATTATCTAAGCTAGGACAAAATAAGGAAATGCTTTTTCAGTTGAATGAGAGTTTTTGATAACTTATTTATTTATTACTAACTTGCGGTTGACTTTTGAGTTTCAATAACATAAAATCTTAAAGCTTGTTTGTTTCGACGTAACGTCGGAATTATTACAAGATCTTATGAAGCTGTTTAATATAGTTATTAAACAGCTTCTTTACTGCTCTTTAACAAGAATTTTAGGCTAGTAATCGGGTTAGGAAGTAAACTTTTATTAAGAGTTTGATCCTGGCTCAGGATGAACGCTAGCGGCGTGCCTGAGATATGCAAGTCGAATGTCTTGTGCTTCGCACAGGTAAGTTGAAAGTTCGTAAAGTTTATAAAGTTAACTGAAATTAGTTAAATATTACTTTATAAACTTGTCACTTTATGAACTTGATGAACTTACTCGTGTGGAGCACGAGTAATGGCGGACGGCTGAGTAACGCGTAGGTATTTGCCCCTTTCTTGATAATAGCCCCGCGAAAGCGGGGGTAATAATCAATAATATCAAGCTCTGCTTGATTAAAGAATATAACTATTTGGAAAGGGATAAGCCTGCGTCCTATCAGGTTGTTGGTAGGGTAACTGCCTACCAAGCCAATGACGGGTAGCTGGCCCGAGAGGGTGGTCAGCCAGAGGGGTACTGAGACACGGACCCCACTTCTACGGAAGGCAGCAATCAGGAATAGTCGGCAATGGGCGAAAGCCTGACCGCGCGACGCCGCGTGTGAGATGAAGCTCTAACGAGTGTAAATCACTGTGGTAGAGGAAGAAGTCCCGCCTTTGGCGGGATTGACTGTACTCTGCTAGAAAGTAGCCGCTAACTGCGTGCCAGAAGCGTCGGTAATACGTGGGCTACGAGCGTTATCCGGTTTTATTGGGCGTAAAGGGTCGTGTAGGTGTTCTATTAAGTCCTGTTTTAAAGACCAAGGCCAAACCTTGGAAAAAGGCAAGATACTGATAGAATTGAGTTGTTTTTAGGGAAACCAGAACTTAGGGAGGAGTAGTGAAATGCGTTGATACCCTAGGGAATACCAGCGGCGAAGGCGGGTTTCTGAAAGACATCTGACACTGAGACACGAAAGCTAGGGGAGCGAAGCAGATTAGAGACCTGCGTAGTCCTAGCCCTAAACGAATGCTTGCTATCTGCATTTTTCAACTTATGTTGAGGGGTGTGGAGAAGGTAACCCGTTAAGCAAGCCGCCTGGGGAGTACGACCGCAAGGTTAAAACTCAAAGGAATTGGCGGGGAGGCACACAACCAGTGGAACATGTGGTTCAATTCGATACGAACCGAAGAACCTCACCAGGGTTTGACATCCTAGCGTTCTATTCTGATGAAAGTCAGAAAATCCGCAAGGAGGCTAGGACAGGTACTGCATGGCTGTCGTCAGTTCGTTCCGTGAGGAGTGCCCTTAAGTGGGACAACGAACGCAACCCCTATTCTGTGTTATATTTGTCACAGAAGACTGCTACGACATTTCGTCGTAGAGGAAGGAGGGGCAGACGTCAAGTCAACATGGTCCTTATACCCTGGGCTACACACATGTTACAATGAGAAGAACAATGAGTTTCGCCACTTAGCAATAAGGAGCAAATCTCAAAATCTTCTCTCAGTTGGGATTGGGGTCTGAAACTCGACCTCATGAACTCGGAATTGGTAGTAATCGCGAATCAGTCATGTCGCGGTGAATACGTTCTTGCCTCTTGCACACACCGCCCGTCAAGCCAACAAAGTTGGATAAATTTGAATCCCGACTTTATGTCTGGAGAGGATTTTTTCGGCGATGGGGGTTAAGTCGTAACAAGGTATCCGTTCTGGAAGGAGCGGATGGATCACCTCCTTTCTATTTTTTTTTGGATCACCCTAACCCGGTTATTTGCCTAAAACTAATTGAAGATAACACATCGTTTCATTTTGTGAGATAGAGTATTTTTTTAATCTAAATCTTATAGAAAGTCAAGCAGGACAATTTCTTTAATTTATTGCGTTATTTTAATTTCTTCTCCTATTTTTGGATTATTAAATTCAGCTAATCCAGTGGTAGATTTTTTTTCTGTAAAATGGCGCCAAATTGTGATTTCTAAATATGGATTTTCTTTCGGACCAAACGAACCTGGATAAATCACTAATTCTCCAACATTTCCTCCAAATAAGTTTGACACATATCTTGCTTTCTTTGTAATGCCATTCATTTCTATTGTGATCATATCCTGAAGTTCAAATTTACCAACAAAGTAATCATGTTTTTGTGTTGTCTTAATATTTCCGTAATTATCTATATGACCCACATACATACCACGTATTTCTGGAATAGTATTCGTATGTGTTTCTTCCAATTCCATTTTATCTTCCATTTCTTCAATTAAATGAGCGCATACACGCGAATAAAGGTCTCTTGAACGAAATTGTGTACCAGACGAAAAATTTGGATAAAGATATATTTGATCAATTTTTGATTTAATAAACGAGAAATTGTACCCAGCATTAGGACCACAAATATATATTCCAGATAGTAGTTTAATAATAATAAATTCGGCACCACGAGCCTCTTTTACTCCAGTTGTGGACTCAAGTCTCGGATCTGTGTTTTGAAAAATTACAGTTTCCATCGGTCGACCCAAACGTTCTTCTATCTCTACAATCTGATTTAAAACAAATCCAGTATGAATGGTTGATGGAGTAACATTGACGAATGAAATATTAAGATTTTCCTGCCCTTGTAAAAAACCATTCACCGCACTTTTAATTTCTTGACATGAAATACTATCCAAAGCCCAATCTGCC
This sequence comes from Candidatus Roizmanbacteria bacterium CG_4_9_14_0_8_um_filter_34_12, assembly GCA_002789465.1. Taxonomy (GTDB): domain Bacteria; phylum Patescibacteriota; class Microgenomatia; order UBA1406; family GWC2-37-13; genus UM-FILTER-34-12. The sequence goes on from PFTH01000130.1 coordinate 5,115, forward strand.
ACTACTATTAGTTGTTTCATATTTTAAAAATAGTGGTAAATATTAAGAATAAAGAAGAAAAGATTATTACCACTGAACTGATAATTGCGAAATAATTATACCATCGGTTATTTATGTGTTTCCCCATCAGTTCTTTATTATTGGTGATTTTTAATAAGAAAAAAAACATGAATGGAAGCAGAGCTCCATTCAATGCCTGGGTAAAAAATACTAATTTAAATAATGATATTGAAGGCAGCAATACAATCATCGCAGCAATGACTAACTGTGTCAGAAATAAACCATAAAAAATCTTATCTTTTTCAAAAGGAGCATCTAAGCTTCCTTCATTTCCAAAAAATTCAGAAAAAGCATATGCAGTTGATAAAGAAACAACGACAACGCCCATAAATCCAGCATTTAACATTCCCAAACCAAACAAAATACTTGCTAAATCTCCTGCAAATGGTTTAATTGCTAAAGCCGCCTGTTCTCCTGATATCAACGTAATCCGATTTACAAATAACGCCGCTGCAGTTGCAACAATCATAAAGAAAGAAAAAAAATCAGTTAACAAAGCACCAAAAAGAGTTTCAATCTGCTCATATTTTAGTTTATCAATTGATAATTTTTTATCAATAATAAAGCTATGCACAAAAAATTGTCCCCAAGGTGTTATTGTTGTTCCCAAAACCGCAATCACAGCAAAAATGAAATCTTTATTTAAATGAATATTAGTTGGAATGATTAAACTCTTCAATGCCAAACCCCAATCAGGTTGAACCTTTATCGCAGAAACTACATAACAAAAATAAAATAAAGAAGCTACTAAAAAAATTCTTTGATTAGATCGATAATTACCCCTTGTCACAAAAATAAAAGCCATTAATACTATAAATAATATAATCGGAACCACAGGAAGATGAAATAAAATTACCGTAGCTTTGATTGCAGCAAAATTAGCTACAATTGTTCCAATATTGGCAACTGCTAAACCTAAAAAAACTAATAATGAGACCAGTACTCCGTAACGTTCTCGTATTAAATCGCCCAAACCTTTACCGGTTACAATTGCTATCCGAACTCCCATTTCCTGAGTAATTGCAAGAAGAACTGTTACGACTAATAGCACAAATAAAATTGAATAACCAAACTTGGCGCCCGCCAGAGAATAGGTCGCCACTCCAGCTCCATCATTATCAGCCATAGCGGTAATTGTCACCGGTCCAAATACTCCAAAAAAAATTATTAAACGTTTCCACCATAATTTAACTATTAACTGTTTTTTCATAATGTTAAATCCATTGTTTCAATATAAAATCACCCACATCATCTAGAGTGATAATTCCTAATATTTTTTTATTTACGTCAATCACTGGTAAGGCAACTAAATGATATTTTAGCATTTTTTTAACTACAATTTCTTCAGGAGTAGTTAGATGCACAACAATCACGTTTTGAGTCATGAATTTAAAAACTACTACGTCGTCTGATTGCAACAATAATTCATGCAAATTAATCACACCAATCAGTTGTTTTTCTTGGTTAATAACGTATATATAATTCAATGAACTAAAATCAGTAGTTTCGGTTTTTATTCTATTCAAGATTTGAAAAACGGTCATTTGTGAATCAACATAAAAATATTCTGATGTGATTAATTTTCCAATTGAAGTTTTAGATAAATCCAATAAGTAGATCACTTCCTGTTTTTTAGATTCAGACAAAAAAGGAATAATCAACTGCCGTTTTTTATAACCGACCGCAAGCAAAATATCAACTACTTCATCAGAGTCAATAACTTCTAAAAATTGAGCAGCTTTTTCCGGTGGAAATGAACGGAAAATTGCACTCTGATAATTAATATTTAAATTTTGTAGAACTTCAGCTGAATATTGTGTATTTAAAGTATCTATTACTTTCTTAACGTTTCTAATCGTGGTTTTTTCCAGATAATCTGCTAAATCTTCTGATCGAATCTTTTGCAGTTTCTCTTCCTTTTTTTTTAAAAATACTTGTCCTCGTGCTAATTCAAGCGGTTGAATATCTGCCCAAGATAAAAAAATAGACTTCATTTTCCATCCAAAAAGTTCGTATAAATTCTTAAAAAATTTCTCAAGTTTAATCCATCTCAATAAACCCAAAACTCCTACATCTACTCCAGAAATATACCAGCTTTCCTTGTATTGAATAACCACATCGTTAACACGAATAACTTTATGTCCTTTAATATCGATAATTTGTTTATCAAGCAAGTTCTTAACTAAATATAATTCATTTTCACTTAATTTGCTAAGATTATATTTCTTCTTAATGATAATATCGTGCTTAATTTTTATCAACGCATCAATATCAATTATTATCTTTTGGCTATTGGGAAGTCTTATAATCAGCTTTGTTAATTGAGGAAATTCGCTTGCCTGAAAGATTAAATCATCCAGATATCCAACTAAAACATGGTCTTCAGATATCACTTTTTTTCCTTTAATTTCGGAGAAATAAAGCATAAAGCTATTATATTATAGAAATTTGGAAATAGTAACAGTATAATACATGGAATATACTATCTAATTTTAGATTTGAAATTTTAAATTAGTAAAGGTATATTGTTGGGTGCGTAGTTTAATGGTCCCATTTACGGGGTAAATAAAACATTTCTTTGATTCACCCGCCATGACTTTGACAATTTTAGCGCTCTTAGTTTAACGGTAAAACAGTTCTCTGATAAAGAACAGAGCGATGGTCCGACTCCATCAGAGCGCACAACCAGTTATAGAAAAGTCGGACGCGGTAAAGAACAAAGTGATGGCCTGCCCCGAAGACACGCTCTTGAAAGGCGAGGATGTAAACCTCGCGAGCAAGTAAGTGTCCTTTGAGGTTCGATTCCATCCGCACCCACATTATCCCACTCAGCGGGATGTGTCCACCAATAAATGTTCTTTACGCTGCAGTTCAAATAAACAAAGACGAAAAGTAAGTTTAATAAACAACATCCTTGGCCGCTTAGCTCAGTTGGCTAGAGCGTCTGATTTACATTCAGTAGGTCGGGGGTTCAAATCCCTCAGCGGCCACATTATCCCGCTCAGCGGGATTATATCCTCCTAACAATGCAGCATGAGCCATGAACGGATAATTCTGAAAAGGCGAATGCTAAGTTGAGGAGGACAAAAAATAGTACTGTATTCAAATTTCCCGCCATTTATTTTTATTCTTACTTTCCCTCATTTATCATTCATAATTCTTTATTCATAATTCATTATTCTTTATTCCAGATTCCATTTTTATTCTTCCCTTTTCTTTTTATAATCGTTATAATAATTATAATAATTATTTTTATCCATGCAATCAAACACCAAGTCTTTTTCACATTTTTTAAAATCTAGCTTTCACGATTTAATCGAAGCACTCATTAACCTATTTATTTTTTTCCCCTATTTTTTTTCCGTATCAACACTTTTTAAAACTTTATTTTCCCCTTGGAAAAATTTGATAACAAAAAAAACCAGTAGGGGATTTTATTTCGGAGAATGGATTACAAGGTTAGGTTTTAATTTAATGTCATGTTGTATTGGAGCATGGATACGTTTATCAATTCTAATTTTTTTCTTTATTATTC